>JACQFZ010000045.1 GCA_016199745.1 Gammaproteobacteria bacterium | reverse complement strand
TGGTGGAAAATCTCTTCGCCCGACTTAAACATTTTCGTAGTATCGCCACGCGTTATGAAAAACTGGCGCGTAATTTCAAGGCGATGGCCTATCTCGCCTGTACCTTGATCTGGCTGCAGCGGAAATGAGGACACGCCCTAGTCTGACCCCGATTTATTCGCGCACGCGGTTAAGAGAGGGAATTAAAAAGTTTCATCCCCTCGCCTAGACAAGGGGATGAAAGTAAAGTTTGTTACCGCGGCCCGGCGGTGGCAGTTAACGTCGCGGTGGCAAGCGTGTGCTGCCACAGATTGAAACCGACGAACGCGGCGGTGGCGCCGGGCAAGTCGAGCTTGTCGGTGTTGAGCGCGTATACGGTATAGGTGTAGTGGTGTTTGCGTCCGGGCGGCGGGCACGGACCGAACCAGCCGGGTTTACCGAGGTCAGTATTGCCTTCGACGGCGCCCGCCGGCAACTTGCCCATGCTGGCCGCGCCTTCTTCAAGGTTCGTCACCGTGGCGGGAATGTTGTACGCCACCCAATGCCAGAAGCCGCTGCCGGTCGGCGCGTCGTGATCGTAGAAGGTGATGGCGAAACTCTTCGTGTCTTTCGGTACGCCGCGCCATGTCAGCGCCGGCGAGACGTTGCCGCCGCTGCAACCGAAATTGTTCCAGTATTGCTTCTGCGGCAGCGCGCCATCGGCGGCGATGGTCGGGCTCGATACGGTGAAATGGCTATGGTCGGCCATCATTTTATCGTTCGCCATCGCTGTCGCATTCAGCGCCGACACGGTCGCTGCTACCAACATAAATTTGATCATGTTTTTTGTACGCATAGTGATTTCCTCTGAATTTTCGTTCGACAATCGTTACGCCGCCGCGGCCAGCAAGCCTTCGGCGGTCATGGCGGCGCGAACCGCCGGGCGCTGCAGGATGCGCCCCATGAACGCATTCAACGCCGGCCAGCGCGACAGATCGATATTGGCCGGGCGCGCCCAACTGAGCACGTTAAACAGGTACGCGTCCGCAACGGTGAACGCATCGCCGAGCAGGTACCGTTTCGACGTCAGCACGTGATTGACGTAGTCGAAACGCTGCGCCAGATGCGTGCGCGCCGCCGGCACGGAGAAACCGCGCTCGGGATAGAAAAACGCCGGGAAGCTTTTGTGAACTTCGGCAGCGATAAAGTTGAGCCACTCCTGCAAGCGATAGCGCTCGAACGCGCCGCGCGCCGGCGCCAGCGTGTTGGCCGGCGCGAGATCAGCGATGTACTGCAGGATCGCCGACACTTCAGTCAGGATCTGGCCGTCGTCCAGGCCGAGTACGGGGATCTGATTTTTAGGATTTATCGCGATCAGCTTGCCGCCGTGTTCCACCGTCAGTGTGCCGAGATCGACGCGTTTCAAATCGAATGCAAGACCCGCTTCCCGCAGCGCGATATGCGGTGCGAGCGAGCAAGCGCCGGGAGAGAAATAAAGCTTCATTTTTTTGCCTTCCTCGAAGTCGTATCAGGAGCCGGCATGTTAGGCGGTGCGGTCGTGGCCACCCATGCGCGAAACGCTCGCAATAATGTCCGATACGCCACAATTCGCGGTTTGCGTTGCGCGCCGGTTTTGCTTGCGCCAGACTTCAAGAATCGATGTGTGTGAACGGAGAAAATCTTTGGACCTACTGAGCAACATCCTGCGGGTGTTTCGCGTCAACGCGGCCGTGGTGCAGCGCGGCCAATGTCAGGGGCAGTCGATGTTGAAAGTGCCCGTGGCCGGACGCGCCGTGTTTCATATGGTGAGTCATGGCCGCTGTCATCTGCATATAGAAAACCAACAAACGCCGATCGTGCTCGGCTGCGGCGATGTCATGCTGATGCCGCGCGACTTGCCGCATTACTTTAAAGATGCGGGCGATGGCGCCGGCGCCGGTATCGTCTGTGCGTATTTTCAGTTCGAACGCGGCATGCGCAATCCGATTCTGGATGCGCTACCGGATGGCGTGCTGCTGCAACGCGGCCAAGACCGCGCGCAGGCGTTGACGAGTTTGTTGGAGCTGCTGCTCGAAGAAGCCGCGGCGGATCGGCCAGGATCGGAGGCCGTGCTCGGCCGACTCTCCGACGCGGTATTCATTTATATGATCCGCCACCACCTCGCCACGAACCCGCAGCAGACGGGCATGCTCGCGGCGCTGCAGGATCGCTACCTCGGCGAAGCGCTGCGCCGCCTGCACGAAGCGCCGCAGAGCCGCTGGACAGTGGATACGCTTGCCGCCGATGTCGGCTTATCGCGCTCGGCCTTGGCGAAGCGCTTTCAGGAAATCATGGGCGAGACGCCGATGGACTACCTTATGCGCTGGCGCATGCAGCTCGCTTATTCCTGGCTGCGCGAGGAAGACGCGGCCTTGCTCGACGTCGCGCAACGCTGCGGCTATCAGTCGGAATCCGCGTTTGCCAAAACCTTTAAGCGCCACTTCGGCTTCGGGCCGGGGCAGGCGCGCCGCGGTAGAGCGCCGAAGATTGAACAGGCGGTATAAACGTCGCGCCAGACGGTTTTCGGTCATACGTGCCGCCCTCGGGAAGTCTAATCAGACGAAGAGCCGAGATTCCCGAAGCTCGACAGTGACCCGAAAGGAAAACCGATATGAAAAACTTTGACGTACAAAGCATCCATTTGAACATTCCCCGGAGCAGGGCATATGCTTTCATTGAAGCATCCTCGTTTCTTCGAGCCATCCAGAAGTAGAGATTTCGATCATTGTGGCATGTCGTAATGGACCGGCGGAACATCGCCGAGCGAGCCGTGTGGACGCTCCTGGTTGTAACGCTGCCGCCAGTCTTCGGTCATGGTTCGCACTTCGGTCAATGAGTTAAAAAGCAAATAGGGTCAGGTCTTGAACTATAAGCCCCCACCCGCTATCTTCCCCACCCATGGCTCGACCCCTCCGCCTTGAATTCCCTGGCGCCGTCTATCACCTAACCGCCCGCGGCAACGCCCGCGCGCCCATCGTCGACGACGATACCGACCGTCACTGTTTCCTCGAGATCCTCGCCCAAGTCATCAAGCAGCACCACTGGCGCTGCCACGCCTACTGCCTGATGGACAATCACTATCATCTCCTGATCGAAACACCGGACGCCAACCTGTCGCGGGGCATGCGTCAACTTAACGGCCGTTACACGCAAACCTTCAACCGACGCCATGGGCGGGTAGGGCACCTGTTTCAGGGACGGTTCAAGGCCATTGTGGTCGACAAAGACAACTACCTCCTGGAACTTTGTCGCTACATCGCACTCAATCCCGTGCGCGCCAAGATGGTCAAACACCCCAAAGCCTATCCATGGTCAAGCTATCGGGCGATAACGGGTCTTTCAAAGGGTGCAGAATTCCTAACCCGCGATTGGATTCTCGGTCAATTTGCCCGTCGCCGTCAGACAGCAGAAAAACGCCTTCGCGAATTCATCCAGCAAGGCATCGACCAGCCGTCTCCCTGGGGAAAACTTACCGCCCAAATTTTTCTCGGCCCCGAATCGTTTGTGAAGACAATAATGCGAGCGCGACAATCCGCCGCCACTCTCAAAGAGATTCCGCGCCGCCAGCGATTTGCCGCCCGCCCGTCCCTTAAGGTGCTATTCCCGGCCAGTGGCTTCAAGAACAAAGCAGAGCGTGACCGTGCGATCCATCAAGCCCATCGCGAACACGGCTACACCCTAACGGACATCGGTCGACAGCTGGATTTGCACTACACGACCATTAGTAAAGTTGTGAGTAGGGGTGACGCTTAATCTGATATTTCAAGACCTGACACTATCGCGTCTCAAAATTTTTTTTATTTTTTTAGTTCAAGCTAAGAGCGATGTCACCCCGCTTTCACGGGAATGACATCGAGTTTGTGCTTAAAGAAGTACTATTGAGGCGAGGTCTCGTTTTGCGTTTTGGATAGGCAGACGAGGTATTTATTCCTGTACTTGGTGTTGCGCTCGTTCTTCTTGTCGTTTGATTTGCATCGGTTGTCGAAAACAAAACTAGTACGGGTTATAGCCCGGATACTCAGAGCACCAGGGCACGCCGGGAATCGGTTGGTAGTCACCGCCGTAAGACATCGCGGTGGCTGGCAACCAGCCCCAGCCCTGACGTTCAGGGTAGGCTAAGGTCTTATCGCTCTGTGTATATAGCCAAATGTCGTTTAGGCCCGGACCGTGGTCGTTGTTGCTCAGGCCTTTCATTTGGCAAACAACCCAATTGTTACCGGCATATAAATAACCGACGTGAAGTGCGCCTTCACCCACTGACCACGGCTCACTGTTCACGTAAGAACCGGTCCAGGTCGGGCACGTCCGAGTGTTGAAATTTCTACCTCGCCAGTCAGTGACGGTTGGTCCATTCCAACATTTGTCTTCCGCATGGGATGTGACCGGCATCGCGACGCCGGTTATACCGATCAAAAGTGCGGCGCTAAGCACAACGTTTTCAAAAGCCCTGCCGGACTTTCCATAAGTGTCCATCTTTTTCTCCTCGAAACTCTACGGGATTGTATTGTCGTATCACTCAGCGTCTCTGCAGGCGCTTTCGCTTGCCGAGCACTCTCAACGATTCGCGGAAAGTTATCTATCTATACGATGGTCTGTACTGTCGAAAAAAAATTGAACCTAAAAAAATTTGAACCTAAAGAGCGGAACCCCCAACCGTGGTGCGGCGCGTGTCAACTTCGCGAAGCTGACGTAGTTCGATTTATGTGGTAGTTAGTGTTGAAGATACAAAGGCGGCAGTGCTCGAGCCAGCGGAGTTCAAATTTCTTCTTGTGCGTGCGAGTCAGGGACAGTTCGGCGCCCGAATCAATCGGGGTCAGACTGCAATTTCCCCATGCCTAAACATCCGTGATGTAATCCTCGTGCGAGAATAAAAACAGGGAGCCCCCGTTTATGCCCCGCCAACCGCGCTATGCCATGGCTGGCATCCCCCAGTACGTCATCCAGCGTGGCAATAACCGTCAAGTTACCTTCTTTGCTGACGAGGACTACAGCAGTTACCTCGACTCGCTAAAAAACGCCTGCGTAACACACGACTGTCAGGTACACGCCTACGTGCTGATGACCAACCACGTGCATTTGTTAATGACACCGTTTCGCCCTGATGGAATTGCCAAGGTGATGCAGTCCATAGGACAGTGAACGATGCAAAGATCAAATCGAACAGGCACTTTCACGGCGAGTCAGGCTCGGTAGAGCGGAGCGACCAAAAAAGGAAATTGCAGTCAGACCCTGAGGTTTCCCCGCATTTCAGCTCTTCGCTGCATAGGCAGACATGGCTTGTGCCGCGAGTGGTGGAATCGCTCGCCACGGCATCAGTTCGCGCAGATAGCGTGGCGGCGCGTCAAGAATTCGCCGACCCAGC
>JACQFZ010000044.1 GCA_016199745.1 Gammaproteobacteria bacterium | reverse complement strand
TACCGCCCCGCGCCGTACCGCGCGCTTTGTTACATTGTTAGGATCGCTCTTGATTCAGATCCCTAGCGTCACCGGGTGACACCGGTGGTTTTCTCCCTCCTTGGGAAAACAACTTCACGACACAGCCTCGTGTCGCACTAAGAAGATCGACATGCTCCCTCCATGTTTGTTGTTGATGTGATGACGCTATGTTTTCGAATTGAACGTAGCCTCGATTCTTACCGACAAACGGAAACGCGCGGCCGATAACGCAGCGCGTCGGCTTGTATCGATTGTGTTTGCGGATTAAAAAATGCGATCGACATTTTCCTCCCTGTGTCGTTGTTTACCGAATCGCCGGCGTTGCACCGGCGGATACTTTCTAACAGACCATTAACGCGGTCGTCTACCCATTAAACTGGGCAGGATTAGGGCATGTCATCGCTGGCTGAGCTCCCCGGAAGCCGCCTGAGAGCTTAACGCCAAAAGTTGCATTACTATAGGCAGCCGGATACATGCCCCCTCCTGCCGCAGGAGGAACCCGCAAAATCAGAGAGGATGCTCTATGAAGCAAAAGCAGTCGGTCGTTGACGACGATGCTTGGGACACCGACCTTCGTCGCGTCGAGTCCCCGCCAAATACCTCCGCCTATCGCTACTTTTTCTCGCTACGTATTTTTTAACCAACGTGGCGCCCCTATCACGAACGCGCTAAGGATCGCCTCGACGGCGTACCCCTGGCATCCCGAACCCTTGATCCGTTCGCACTGCTTTCTGCGAGAGTTGATCGAGTATGGAGCTGTCGTCGGCAACGGAATGCATGTCCGAGCCACAGCTGGCGAGGGCCAACGGATAACTATATGAACCGTAGGTCACTGACACATGCAAATTGTTTCCCGATACGACGCCGTCGTTCGGCCTGCCCCCTATCGAGACGAATTTGAATATGAAACATTCATCGGCAGAAACACTGCGGATCTTATTGAGCCACTTAACGCAATGCGAACCCAGAATTTTCGTGACTACCCATATTTGTACGAAGGACGCCGCGAAAACCTGTATGAGAGACAGTGTGCTGAAGAACTATCCCAAAGTGAGCATACGATCATCGTTGTAGCATACTACGGCAATATACCAGCAGGTTTTACAACCGCGTTTCCATTAATGAGTGCTGCAGAGGTTTTGGATGATGATGAGCCGATGTTCATACAGAATGGTTGTCGTCCATCGGACTTCTACTATTGGAGCGAAGCTGCTATTGCACCAGAATTCCGAGGCCATACCATTCTTTCTCGTTTTAATCAGCAGATCGAATCCCAGGCAATCGAATGGGGATACGATCATATGTGCCTTGCGACAATAATACGGGAGGATCATGATCCTCGAAAACCGCGCGACTACAAAGAGCCAGGTCCATTGTGGCGACGATTTGGCTATAGGCGTACTAACATTCAATTCGCATACTGGTGGCCCACTCGAATGAAAGACGGGTCGGTCTGTTATGTGCCTAATAAAATGTCACTTTGGATTAAGAGTGATCTTCGAAAGAGGAAACAATATTGAAAATTGCATCCAAATCGCTTGTGGCGATAACACTGCTCTTTTGCTCGTTTCCTGGGTTTGCGGAATATGCAGGCCCCCCTTCGGCGCCGGTACACCTATACAACTGGTGGGACTATATAGCGCCTGCTGTAACGGAACGATTGGCTGATTTTGGTTATCAAACTAAAACGACCACTTATATCAGCAACGAAGTAGCGATATCGCGTCTATCTGCTCGGCAACACGATTTCGATGTGGCAATCGTTTCCAATTTTGCATTGCCCTACTTGATCAAACAGGGGTTGATTGAAACCAATCAGTTCCGGCGCACAGCGAAAAAGCGGGATTATCTGCCGTTATTCACCGACGCTATGCCGCATTGCTTACCGTATTTTTGGTTGACCACGGTATTCGTTGCAGAAAAAGAGCAAACACCGAATGTACCCAGCAGTTTGCAGGAGCTCGTGGCTCTTAAAAAGCAAGGATACAAAATAGCCGTCGTCGATGATCCGTACGAAACGGCTGCGCGCCTAATCGGTGATTCAAATAAAGTCTGCGGTAAGTCACCGGATGACTATGTCGGCGGCAATATTTTCGACATCTTATCGAACTGCCCGAACGCGAAGTTTTCGCAAATTGAAGGACTTGAACCGGGTGATTTTGTCTCCGCATTAGATGATCTACTAAAACATCCGAAGATCGCCGCTTACGCATGGCACGGTGCAGCATTCATGCATCTAGCGAAGCATCCATCCTTACGAGCCAAGGTTCCTTCTAGACCAGTTATTGGTTACGACTCAGTTTGCATCATCAAAAGAAAGGATCGGAAAGTACCTCTCGGTACGTTAGTCAAATACGTAGAAACATTGACTGACAAGAAGAGTACGGAACTGAATATGAGTTCTAATCAGTACTTCTCGCCTTACCGGAACCATACGCCTGGCTTGTTGCCACCAACAAAGGAGATATATGAGGAGGTGACAAAAAATTTACAACAAAACAGGCCCGTCATGCTAATGCCTCCGTCCTCGCCAGTGCACGCCCGTCTTAATGAATGGTGGCGATCTGTTCGTTATGCGCCGTAGATTTAACCACGACGCGCTATTTATTTTATTGATCTGCTCCTGGATACCGGTGGCAATCGCTGCCGCGCTTATCTTGGTACAAATGAATTCTTATCTGGGCCAAATCGATCAGGCACGAGTGCAGCATAGACTCGACCAGGCAAAGATCGCCCTCAACAGTCAGATGTTAAGCATTGAAGCAATTGCCGAGATTTTGCTAGCCAGCCGAGAGCTGAATGACTTTATCTTTATAGCGGAATCGGTACAGCCAATGACCGGCAACTTGCTCTATGGACGAATTTCGTCGCTGAAGGCAAAGGCGCCTGAAATTTTATCCTTTACTATTCTAGATAAGAGGTCGGCCAGAATATTTTCCTTCCCACCAGACGAAAAAAAATATCTACACGATAAGGCCAACGACTACGGGTTTTCTCTAGTCGACCAGAACACACTGCGCTATTACCGTCCCATCGCCTATGATGACCAAGAGTTTCCGGGGCCATCGGCAAAACTGAAAGGTTTCCTTGTATTAGAGATAGATCTTTCGCCTTGGCGGAAATCCTTAGGCGATCCCATTAGGATCGATAAGATCTCCACCCAACCGTCCATATCCGGTATCGATCTCGAAATCGACAACGATAATGCAGTGAGTCCCTGGCAGTACGTCCCCTACCTTATCGTGTTAGTCATCGTTCTAATGATTGCGACGATGGCTGGCTTGTACTTGATGCGTTCGCGCATTGTAAAGCCCATCACCAATCTCACACATTACGTGAGCCAGCAAATGGATAAGGCGCCCGGCTATACACAGCATCACGAGCTAGCGATGCTGAAAGAATCGTTCGAGAGCTACATAAAATACGAACGAGAATTAAAGGCGAAGCTATTGCAACAATCGACCTTGGCGGCCATCGGCCGAACGACGCAGATGCTCGCGCATGACGTACGAAAACCGTTCGCCATGTTAAAGGGGCTGGTGCACCTGACGCGCAACGCGAAAGATCCTGCCAGCGCTAATGCGTTACTTCGCAAGCTCGCACCGGAAATCGATAAGGCCGTGCTATCGGCCGAAGGGCTGATTCGCGACATCATGGAAGTGGGCAGTACCAAGCAGCCGAACCAGGAAATCGTGCATCTGTCTTCGTTGATTCAGACGACTCTTAACGACGCTTTTAGAATATATGTGCGCCGCGATATCAAGTTTCGTTATGCGCTCAAGCATCACCATGCCCTCCTCGTCGATCCCATAAAAGTCTCGCGGATCTTCTCGAACATCACCTTCAACGCGATTGAAGCCATGCGCCCCAGCAGCGAGCTATGGTTCAAAACTCGCGAATTTCCTGATCGATCACCGCCGATGATCGAAGTCGTAATAGGCAACAGCGGCAGTTTCGTCGTGGAGGAAAAACGCGAACAGATCTTCGACGCCTTTTTTACGGAGGGAAAACACAGCGGCGTCGGCTTAGGACTGGCGATCGTACGCAAGCTCGTCATCGATCACGGCGGCGACGTCAGCTGTCGTTCCTCGCAAGAAATGGGTACCGAGTTTGTCTTCACATTGCCCATGGCCGATGTTTTGTCGGAACGTAATGCCGGCGCCTTGCCTGCCGGCAGCAGCGACATCATCGCTGCTCTGCAAATCATCGAGGCTCATCGATATGAGCCATCGACCATTCCTAGCAACGAAACCAAACTCGCCGAGCGGATCATGGATATCGCGCGGCAATCGTCCAAACCGGTGAAGGTGCTGGTGGCGGACGATGAATCGCTGTACCAGCGGGTACTGGAATCTCATGTAGAGGAATCGTCGCTTAAATCTCACGTGCAGTTGGTTTTCGTCAATAGCGCCGAGAAAGCGCTAGAGACATTAGCGACCGGGCATTTCGATATCGTCATCATGGACGTCAATTTCGGCAAGGGCCGGCTGAGCGGGTTCGAAGCGGTCAAGCGGCTGCGCGAAAGCGGTAACTCGGTAAACGTCTGCATTCATTCCAGTCACGGTGTGCTGGAGTACCAAAGCAAGGTCACCGAGGCGGGGGCAAATTTGTTCATGCTCAAGCCAATGAGCAAGATGCATTTGCTCAACCTCATTTATTCCACTGTGATGGACCCGCGGTACCGCGTCGAGGCGTAGCTCGCACGTAGAGGACGTTTTTTATTTCGTGAGCATGGGAACCGCACGCCATACACCCTCTTCTTCAACCATCACACCAAAAACCTCCCATCGATTTGTGCGCCGCGATTGACCGACAAAAATCGTCGCGTCTTTGCCCTTATATCTACCGGTCTCGACCGAAATGTTAAGTCCATCGATCGATCGATAAGGTCCCGGATGGCTGCCGGACATGGCGAACGGGAATGCCGCGGAATATTGAAATTGCGTTGCCCGATCCATCCCCTGGATCTGTCCACTATCGACAACCTCGCGGATGGCATCGATTTTATTTGATGTTGCGCAACCGGTTAGCAAACTGACGGCGATAATGAGCGGTAACATTTTTTTCATCGTTTTTTCTCCCCTATTTTTTAAAGTCGATCATCGTTGGATCGCCGGGTCCATTCATCGTGCGGTAGCGGGAAGAATGAATTCTCTGACGATTCCGGTGGTGCGCTGCGGTCCTTGGTTGGAGGTGATGGCGATGACCAGATCCAGACTTGGCACAATCATAATGTATTGCCCACCTTTGCCGTTGGCGAAATAGGCGGCCACGTTGTCGGTCGGCGGTGTCACCCACCAAAGATAGCCATAGTCGGCCCCGGCCGGCCAGCCACCGGCGGTTTGCTTGCGGGTGGAAGCAGCGACATAGTCCGACGGAATAATTTGCCGGCCGTTCCAGACGCCGTGATTGAGATAAAGTTGCCCGAGCTTCGCCATGTCGCGTGTCGTGAGCTCCAAGCCAAAAGCGCCATCGTGGTAACCCTGATGATCGGTCGGCCAGCGATAGCGGGAGACGCCTAAGGGGCCGAATAGATACTGCTCGGCGAACTTCGCCGTGCTCATTTTGGTGGCGCGGGTCAGGATCACGGATAACAAATGTGCGGCAAACGAATCGTAATTAAAGGTTTGCCCGGGTACAGAAACGATGGGCCGCTTAATAGCGAACTTGATCAGGTCATCATGAAATAGATCAAGCATGTCGGTCGAACACGAGCTGAGTTTAAAATGCAGGCAGTCATCGATCGATTGCTCCTTATTTTTAAAGCCGGAGGTCATTGTCAGTAAGTGCCGGAGTGTGATGTCCTGGGCCTTTGGGTCACGGGCGACCTCGGCGAGCTCGGGCACGAAGTCGACGACTTTCTGATCGAGGTCGTGCAAATAATGTTTTTCGAGGGCGATGCCGATAAGCGCGGAGGTAACGCTCTTTGTGACCGAGTGCACCTCATGGAGATCATCGCGGCTTAATCCGTGGTTGTATTGCTCGAACACCAAGGAGTTATGGCGGACGACGACGACGCTACGGATGTGCGGTGCATGTTCGCGCAAATGCTGTTGCAGTTTCGCCAGTATGTCGGTGTCCATTCCCTGAGTGGCCGGCGCCGACTCCTTCCAATCGTTCGCTGGCGATGTGGCTAAAATCGTGACGGGAGTCGACGACGAGGTTGCGCATGCGCTGATCAGGCCCGCCATCGACAGTGCAACGACAAGCCATCTCAGCGACCTGTAGCCCGGATGAAGCGAAGCGTAATCCGGGGCCACGTTCCCCGGATTACGGCGCGTCGCGCCTCCCTCCGGGCTACAAACAGCACATACCTTAGATTGACACATGATGACGACCTCGAACGCTTGAACCGGGTTTGTCGATGCGGCCGCTAGAACGAATAGCCGTACATCAACGCCAGCTTGTGTTGCCAGCGCGTATCGACCAATGGGCTGGCGCGGATCGTGTCGTCGAGTTGCCGTGCCTCGAACGAGGCACGTAAGCCTTGGCGCTCGGTGAAAAGCCAGAGCGCGTTCAGGCCAAAGTACGGAGAGAACGCAGCGCTCGGCTCGTAGGCGGTTCGCGCGGCGGTCGCCTCGTTGGCATAGACCGCATAGCGATAACGCGTCTCGCGCTTGTCGAGCCAGGTACCACCGGCATGCGGCGTGAGCACGATATCGCCCAGCCGCCAGCCGTAACCGACGCCAGCATCGGCCTTTATGCCATCGCTGTTGCCCGATACGTCGGCGCCGGCTTCGGCGTGCATTTCCCAACCGCCGCGGTCGCCGCGGTAGTGCCATAAGACGTTCAGGTAGGTACGAGAGTTCAGCGTCCGCATCCCTTCGAAGCCCGGATCGGCCGAATCGAAGCCAGCGTCGACCCACGCGATACCGAACGCCAACGATTGCGCGTCTTCCCGCCATATCCGAGCGCCGAGATCTGCCCCATGCAGGAACCAACGGCCATAGTCGATTGACAGAAACGGGTTAACGCGGTCATCGCCGTTGCGGTACTCCGACGTTTCGAATTGCACACCGCCGGCGATTTCATTCGGCAAGTCGGCCCAAGCGTCACCGGCAACCAGCGACACGACCGCACCCAAGATCCAACAAAAAATACGGAAAGACATAAATGTCCTCAATGGCACTACCTTAAGTGAATATCCCCTCTCCCCGCTTGCTGGGAGAGGGCGAGGGAAAGGGGTGCGTGAAGTATCGATGGCTTTACTTTCACCCCCTCTCCCTAACCCTCTCCCCCGAAAAGCACGGGGGAGAGGGAATAAGAGGCAATAGGGGAATGGCACTTAACTTAAGCAAAAGCCGAAGCCTATCCGCCGATACTCCCTCCCCTTCAGGGGGAGGGCCGGGGGGGGGGTGGGTATTTTGCAGTAGCGACTACAAACCCACCCCCATCCTGTCCTTCCCCCTGAAGGGGAAGGAACCCGCTAATAAGCTCGGGGTGGGTTAATTTAGTCATCGTTCGGTTAAGTAAGTGCCATTCAGGTAATGGGGTGTTACTTGAAAATCGTTAAGGTGGCGCCATTGATGACTGTCCTCGTTTCGATGCACAACGCTGCATCCCGAGGACGATGTTGAACACGCTGCGGCGGTTTGGCGTCTGTCCCGATCAGACCGGACGCGGCACTTCATGAGGCGGGCAAAACAAGCTCTTGTTGACGATACTGCAGTGGAGTTAGGCCGAGCTCTCGTTTGAAGGCGGCATAAAAAGCCGATTTGGAATTGAAACCGGCATCATGAGCGATATCGAGCACAGTACGATTCGCCTGTGCCGGGTCGGCTAAACCCCGCTTGGTTTCGTTGACGCGATAGCGATTAACGAAATCGTAGAAGTTAGCTCCGGAATGCTGATTGATCGCTTGTGATAATACGTGCGTCGATATTCCCAGCTGCTGAGCGAGATCACTAAGGGACAGCTCATTGTTCGTATACAGCCGCGCACCCTCCATCGCCGCAACAATCTCGCGATAAACCACGGCGGAAGATTCCGTATCCAGGCCACGTTCGTATTTACTGACCGTAGTTACAGCCACCGTCGCTGCCGGTACCAGCGCCCGCTGGAAAATTCGCGGTTGGCGCGTCCCCCAAAAACCGAACACATAGATGGCGCCGGCCAACAATAAGTTCGCCGAATAGTTCAGCTGGTACCAATGAGCCGCCGATAGCGGCATGAACCAGAAGACAGTGAATAACCCGACCACCGACGCGAAAGCGATGAGCAGTCGCCGTAACCAGGCAAGGTTGATCCGCTCGATGCTGGAAAACTGATCACGGATACGCCGGTTGTATCGGCCCAGAGTCACGTACGACACGACCCCATAGGCAGTTAGTTGAACCGTCGCGAGACAAAACACAACATCCTGGCCCGGTGACGGGTGTCCCTGTGTCACCTGGCGCCACATCACCGCCTTGGTTTCGCCGTCGGCGAGGTAAATCGGAATCAAGTAAACAACGAAAATCATACACGGCAAAAAATGCAGCGCCGTTTTCCGAGTGAACGGCACAGCGGACAGCGACGTCAAGGAGCACACGTACAAGTAGAACAGCGGGCCGTACAAAAA
This sequence comes from Gammaproteobacteria bacterium, assembly GCA_016199745.1. Lineage (NCBI taxonomy): Bacteria > Pseudomonadati > Pseudomonadota > Gammaproteobacteria > Gammaproteobacteria bacterium. Next base: position 26,996 of record JACQFZ010000044.1, on the reverse strand, counting down.
AAGATTCTGGAATTCCCAGCCGATCAACTGCGGATACACCAGGTAGTAGTTCGTCACCTCCATGAATCCGCCGATCAAACTAACCGAGCATATCGCCAACAATAGCGACAAATAACGATTGGCCTGCCGGTTGGCGTCGCTGACCGATGACAACAACAGCACCATAAACAATCCTTGAGCGGCGGCAACGAGCAATAACGTGCTCGCAAGGTCGAGATGCGGGACAAAAATGTTTTGTGGAATTTCTTGGATCATATTGATAAGCGACAGCTCGACAGGTTGCTTGGGTGCAAACTTTTACACTTCGTCAGTGATAACCAACACGGCAGTCACCTGCCGGTGACCAAAAAATATTTTCAACATGATGCTTTCCTCCCGTTATATTTTTAGTGGCGCGACGGCGAATTTTACGGCCGGCGCGAAATTAATTCCCCCTATCCGCCCTTGCGCATTTGCGTAATCTCCTGTCGCGGCGGTGCACCGAACAGACGCCGGTATTCGCGGCTGAACTGCGACGGGCTCTCGTAACCGACGCGATGGCCGGCAACGGCGGCTTCCAAACCCTCGGCCAGCATCAACCGGCGGGCTTCGTGCAGACGTAGCTGTTTCTGGAATTGCAGCGGCGACATGGCCGTCACCGCCTTGAAGTGGTGGTGCAGACTGGATGGGCTCATGTGCACCCTTCCGGCCAGCTCATCGATGCGGATCGGCTCGGCATAACGTTGTTTGAGCAAGTCGATAACGTGGGCAATGCGCTGCGTTTGACCGTCGGCGACGGCCAGTTCACGCAATACCGGCCCCAGATCGCCCATCAGCACGCGATAAAAAATTTCGCGCAGCGCCAACGGCGCCAATACCGGCGCATCCTTCGGGCTCGATAACAGCCGCAACAAACGCAGCACCGCATCCAGTAACGTGTCCGACGCGAGCGCCACGTGCAGGCCCCGTTCGGTGGCGACGTCCTTGCGCTCGGGCACACCGGCGGCCAGCATCAAACTGCGGATCTCGCGCGGGTCGATGTCGAGGCGGGCGCATAGAAATGGGCGCTCGGGAGTGGCTTCGAGCACATGCCCGATCACGGGCAGGGTTACCGAAATAATTAGAAAACGTTGCGGGTCATACGGAAATACTTCGCCGGCGAGCGATACCTGTTTGCGCCCCTGCACGACCAGGCTTAAGCCTGGCTCGTACACGGAACATAGATGCTGGCGCGGTTCGCTGGCGCGGATCAATTGCAGCGGCGTGATCGCCGTGTAGTGCCGGCCATCGCTGGGCGCGAATCGAGCAACCAAATCGATTAGCTCGGCTTGCCGCGTATCGGCCGGCGCGAGCTCGGGCGGAGCGGCTAACACATTCTCCAGCATGGCTTTTCGTTCCTGAGGGTACGCGGCGAATTATCGCACTCCAGCATTGTCGTGTCGGCATCAGGGCAAAGGATTTACAGGATCAGGCAAGAATCGACCAGAAATGGGCTAACGCTGGGTCACCATCGATTCCTAGACTTCGCCCACAGTAATTCCTCAAAGTAAGGAGCAAACACATGAATCGCAACATCCCTCGTCGGCAACTCGGTACTCACGGACTGGAAGTTTCCGCCATCGGTCTCGGCTGTATGGGTATGTCCGACTTTTACGGGCCGGCTAATGACCCAACCTCGCTCGAGGTACTGCATCGCGCCATCGACATCGGCGTGAACTTTCTCGACACCGCCGATATGTACGGCATTGGCGGCGCCAACGAACGCTTGCTGGCCCAGGTGCTACGTCAGCGCCGCGATGAAATCGTGCTCGCCACTAAATTCGGCAATGTGCGCGCCGCCGATGGCGCGTTCCTCGGCATCGATGGTCGACCGGCGTACGTGCGACAAGCGTGCGATGCCAGTCTGCAGCGTTTGGGCGTCGATCATATCGATCTCTACTATCAGCATCGGGTCGATCCGAAAGTACCGATCGAAGAAACCGTCGGCGCGATGGCCGAACTGGTGAAAGCGGGCAAGGTGCGTTACCTGGGTCTATCGGAAGCGTCGGGCGCTACCGTGCGGCGCGCCGCCAAGATTCATCCGATTGCCGCGTTGCAAAGCGAGTATTCGCTCTGGAGTCGCGACGTCGAGAACGATGCGCTACCGGTGTGCGCGGAACTTGGTATCGGCTTCGTCGCTTACAGCCCGCTCGGTCGCGGCTTTCTTACCGGCGAAATCAAGAGCGCGAATGATCTCGATACCAGCGACTGGCGCCGGCAGAATCCGCGCTTCCAGTCGGAAAACTTGCCCATCAATTTGGCGCTGGTGCACGCCGTTACCGAGATCGCCCAAGCCCGAGGACACACGCCGGCGCAGCTCGCACTCGCCTGGTTATTGCACCGCAGCCCACATATCGTCCCGATTCCGGGAACGCGGCGCATCGCCCGCTTGGAGGAAAACGCCGCCGCCAGTCACATCCACCTCACCGAGTCGGAGCAGCAACGGCTCGCCAGCCTCCTTGCCACGCAACCGGTGGCGGGCACGCGCTATCCGGCGTCGGTGATGACGAGTCTCAACGCCTGAGGACAGCAAGCGCGAGAGATCGCGAACTCTTTTGTAAACGCTACTGAGGTGCAGGCGGCAGCGCCGGGCCTTCTTTGATTTGATAGTTCGAAGGTACCGAGAACAGTTGTGCCGGCGGCGCTTCGCGCTTGATATTCGAAAGCTGGTAGAGGGTCTCACCTATCATCGGGTCTTTGTGCTTCGCCATCACCACCGTTTGTAATTCGGGCGAGTACCAGCGCCCCATTCAATAACAATCGGGCGCGCATTGCCGATTTCTCCCGCGGGAATCGTCACCGTGGAACGCGATCCCTCGGCTTTGACGCCGGCGAGCACGCGTGTTCCTAACGACGTCGTCTGCGGTTTCGGCATCTTGTGTACGAGTATTTCCGCTTCCTCGCCGGGAAGCGGCGCGACGCCGGCACCATCTTCGGCATCAGCGGAGTCCCTCAGCCGTATGACCTGAGGTAACCGAACCCGATAGGCGATACGCTCGCGAGTATTGAGCACGTAATTCTCGCGCGTCAGCGGATCGTTAATGAACACCAATAACGGTTGTTTTTTTGCATTCGTCGACGCCGGCGCGAGGTCCCGTAGTTGCTCGCGGCGCATACGACCGTCGCGATCACGAAACATCGCCGTCTGAACCGTGTGTCGAATGGTGTTGCCATCGACGAGTCGTTGAGAATTACCGCTTCACGGTAGTTGATCGGCAGCGCCATCACCGCGCGCCACACGCGCTCGCTGGTCTGGGCGGTGATCGCGATGCGAGTCACGTCCGCAGTCTCATCGACACTTACTTGCGCCAGTGCGGCATCGTCATCCGCCTCTTCCGCCAACGGCAACAAAAAACGCCGTTCGCGCGCCACCCGCAGCAATTGATTGCGGGCGATACCGTACAGATACGCACCAAGTGTGCCGCGCTGCGGGTCATAGTTGACGTCTCGTTCGATCAACAACATGAAGACATCCTGCGTCACGTCCGACGCCAAGGCATCGGAACCGCTCATCAATAACGCGTACCGATATATCTTGTGAAAATAAGATCGATAAAGAACGGTAAACGCGGCCTCATCGCCCCTCCGTACCCGTTGCACCAAGTCTGCATTAGTAAGTTGCAAATCAGAGTTCCGAAATATGTTCGCCCGAGTTAGTAATGCTTATTGGCGCGAGCACGCCGAAAAGTTCCCGGTTTTCGGTATTTTGTGGCGTACGGCATCGCGACCCATATCAAAACGCACGAGGGAAAGGATATTAGGCAACAGCGGTACTCGGCCCTCGGGCCGACAATCGACGAGCGAGGATTATTTGAATCTTTCGGGGATGTCGGCAGGGAACAACGAGTAATAACGAAGACCGCGCCATGTTCATCATGGCGCGGTCGGCTAATTCTTGAGTCGATATCCGGTTTTGAAGATCCACGCCACAGTTGCCAGCGATACCGCCAAGAACACCATCGTCATAATAAGACTGACGCCGACGCTAACGTCGGCAATCCCATAAAAACTCCAACGGAAGCCGCTGATCAGATAGACCACTGGGTTGAAGAAGCTGACCGTCTGCCAAAACGGCGGCAACATATTAATGGAATAAAAGCTGCCACCAAGGAAGGTCAGCGGTGTAATGATCAACAGCGGCACGAGTTGCAGCTTCTCGAAACCATCAGCCCAGATGCCGATGATGAAACCCAAGAGACTGAAGGTCACCGCGGTGAGCAGCAGGAACACTGTCATCCACACCGGATGAGCAATATGCAGCGGCACGAAAAAGCCGGCGGTCGCGAGGATAATGAGACCGAGAATGATCGACTTGGTCGCGGCGGCGCCGACGTAGCTCAGCACGATTTCGAGATAGGAAACCGGTGCCGACAACAGCTCATAAATCGTGCCAGTAAACCGCGGAAAGTAAATACCGAAGGACGCGTTGGAGACGCTCTGCGTCAGCAACGACAACATAATAAGTCCGGGCACGATGAAGGCACCGTAGTTGATACCATCGACCTGCTGAATACGCGAACCGATTGCCGAACCGAAGACGACAAAATACAGCGCCGTCGAAATCACCGGCGAGACGATGCTCTGCAACAACGTGCGCCGGGTACGGGCCATTTCGAATTCGTAAATTGCACGGACCGCATGGACATTCATTTATCGTTCCTCACGAGACTGACGAAGATATCTTCGAGCGAGCTCTGCGTCGTCTGCAGGTCTTTGAACGAAATGCCGGCGTCGTTGAGATCTTTGAGCAAGGGAACGATGCCGGTTTTTTCGACCTGTGCATCGTAGGTGTAAATCAGATCGACGCCATTGTTGGCCAATTGCAATGGGTAAGCCGCGAGTGCCGGTGGGATGCGGTCGAGCGGATCTTGCAGATGGAGCGTCAGCTGCTTCTTGCCAAGCTTGCGCATCAGTTCGACTTTATCTTCGACGACGATGATCTCGCCCTTGCTGATGACACCGATCCGGTCGGCCATATCTTCGGCCTCGTCGATGTAATGCGTGGTCAAAATAACGGTCACGCCGCTGGCGCGCAGCGAGCGCACCATTTGCCACATATCCTGCCGGAGCTCGACGTCGACGCCGGCACTCGGCTCATCGAGAAACAATACTTGCGGCTCATGCGACAGTGCTTTGGCGATGAGCAACCGACGCTTCATGCCACCCGACAGCGTCATGATCTTGTTGTCTTTCTTGTTCCACAACGATAGGTCTTTCAGTACTTTTTCGATGTGGCCGGGGTTTGCCGGCTTGCCGAACAATCCGCGACTGAAGGACACCGCGTTCCACACCGTTTCGAAGGCATCGGTCGTCAGTTCCTGCGGCACGAGACCGATCTTGGCGCGAGCGGCGCGGTAATCGGTGAGGATATTGTGACCATCGACGACGACGGTCCCACCACTCGGCTTAACAATCCCGCAGATGATGCCGATTAACGTGGTTTTGCCCGCGCCATTCGGCCCTAGCAGCGCGAAGATCTCGCCGCGGCGAATAGCGAGATTGACGCTTTTGAGCGCGTTAAATCCAGAGGCGTAGGTTTTGGAGAGATTCGATATGGAGATGATGGCTTGCATGAGGGCGATAATACCAGAACATCGCCCCCGGCTTTTTGGCTGGCCGCGGTCGAAGCGTCGCGAAAGTTCCGCGCCGACACGTAAAGCACCGCAGCTTTCGCTAAAAGGGCCGAGCGATGACGCTCGATCGCTCGGCCCTTAAACAGAAACGATCTAAAAAATACTGAGCGCCGCGATCAATGCGCCATCATGAGCACAGGAACCGCGATAGCAGCGATAATGCCCAGCACCATAACGACCAACATGACCAAGGCCGAAACGCCGGCGAGTTTCCAGAACTTGCGCTGATAATTCAGCGCGTCTTCCATGTCTCCGGCCTGGCCGCTGCTGACCAAGCGTGAGATAGCGGAAGAATACTTAACGAGATACATGCCTAAAAAAATGTAGAAGGCGGCAAAAACCACATACATCGAACCAATCCCAACAAACACCACCGCCGGCGGCGCACCTTGGCCGCCACTAGCACCGATCACGGCGCTGCCCAACACCATTCCTATCCCACCCAACACGAGGAATCCCGCACTAATCAGTAACAAGATTCCGATCAGCGACACCCAGGTTTTGGTGCCACGCAGGGCCTCTATCATTGGGCCGGTAATCGAGCTACCTGCCGGTGTAACGTCTTCCAAGTGCGCCTGCGGTGGTTCGTATTGATTGGACATCGCCTTCCTCCTCTTTTTTAGTGCGGTGAGAACTTATGTGTTGGCACCCATTAAGGGATCAAAGCGTAACGGCGATAATCCCCGTGCCGAACCGTAGTTCAATGGAAATTCCCTAATAAGTAAATGCCCGCGATTGGCCGAGGGACAGCCGGCTTACTGCCTCGAATTATTGGCGTCGCCTTTATGCTGTAACACCATGGCGTCGTACATCCTTTTTACCATCTCTTCCTGGTCCGGCGTTCTCGGGCCATCAAGTCCCATCGCTTTAACCGACCGGTGGAAAACCTCTTCGCGCTCGGACAATGTCAGCGGTTTATCGGCGCTCGGCGCCAACAGCTTCAAGCTGTTCTCTTGTATCCTGGCGTCCTCGCGTTGTTCTTTAATCGCGGCGTCCCGCCGGCGCGCGTAATCGGCTTTAGTGAATTCTTCTATCATCGCCTGACTCTTCACGGCATCTTGCTGGGTGCTTGCATCGCATCGATCAAACTTAGCGATGAGACCCAAGATATTTTGCGCGTCGGTAAAATCGACACTTTTAAATCCGCTACGCATAAACGTTCCGTCTTTTACGGTCCGTGTTACCGCTTCTAATCCGTCCCGACACTGCGATGCCAGCGCGAATTGCGCGCCTGCCGCCATGCCCAAATGGGAATTGGAATTGGAATAGATCGTAAGAATTATCTGAATATCGCTGACCGATAATTTCTTTGCCAGTTCATTTAGCGAGTCAGCGTTGTAGCCCATGCCATGGGCGCCCATGTGACGACTAGATAGGATGACGGCTCGCACCCGCCCAACGTCATCCGCAACTGCTGCATTTGCCGTCGCCGCAAACATTACCGGCATCGCGATGCCGCAAACGATCTCGATAGATCGCCGGCGGCTTCGCGCTTTTCTATTGACGTTTAGTTGAGTGGGCTTCATATCCACCTGCTCATCCACGATAGGCGACTGCAAACTAATGCATTAGGGTGCGCCCTGCGTACCGATCAACATAAAACGGTGCGCAGGGCGCACCCTACATGCAAATATCTGGTGACTAAAACCACAGCTGCAACAACCACAACGACCCCATGCCGACAAACATAGTGACCAACCCATTGCCCGACCACCAGGCGGCAACGACGGCAGCGATGCCGGCCAGCAGGCGCGGGTTCGCGAACGACATGTCGATCATGCCGTGCGGCATGGCGATACCGGGCAAGACAATGGCAGCCAACACGGCCGCCGGCACATACCGAAGTGAACGAGTGAACCAAGTCGGCACGCGCGCCCGGCCGTGCAGATACAGAAACGACAGTCGCAACGCGAAGGTAATCGCGCCTGCGCCTAAGATAACGAGCCAGATTTTCATTTTGCGCGTCGGTCGACGAGGTATCCCGCGGTAATACCGACAACGGCAGCGACGATCAGACTCAACCGAAACGGTAATCCCACCGCCAACAATGCGACACTGCCGCCGGTAATACTGGCGACTACCGTGGCGCGATCTTTGACGACAGGCACCAGCATGGCGAGGAAAGAAAGCGGTACCGCAAAATCCAGCGACCAGCTGGGCGGAACGCGGCCGCCGACGAGTGCACCGAGCACCACGCAAAGTTGCCACGGTACCCACTGGGCAACGCCGCCGCCTAAGTGGAACCATTCTTGATAAGTCGTACCTTTACTCTTGCTCCGCTGCACCATCGTCGCGGCAAAGCCGTGATCGGTGCTGAAGTACGCGAGCGCGATTTTCCAGCGTGCGCTCACGTGCTCGAAGTGCGGCGCTAAGGCGGCGCTGTACATGACGAGCCGTAAACCGACGATGAATGCGGTAAGGAGGATGACGACGATCGGTGTACCGTCGCGGAACAGTTGATAGATGATCAACTGGGCAATACCGGAAAAGATGAGAATCGACGACGCCATGATCTCGAGCAGCGACAACCCGGCCGCTCGGCCCGCGGCGCCGGCGATGAGACCGAACGGTATACCGCTAAGAACGCCGGGCAATAGAGCATACGCTCCCGCACGGAAAGCGGCGCGCGGTACGGTCATAGGCATAGACATCGATTTGCCAACTTATGTGCCGGTCGGTGCCAAAGGTAATCGGTAACGCGACACGTGGCCGTCGCCGGTGCCGAAAAAATAAAAAAGGAATACTGCACTCAGGTGGCGCCCCATTTTTTTAGTCGACATACTACCGCGAGATGTGCCGACGATCGCTGGCGAATGTCGACGGTCGGAAGATTAGAGCCAGGTACTGAGGTCCGCTTCGGCCCGCACTTTGGCGGGTAACGAATCCTCGGCCGAGTGCGCCCACGGCGCGCGCGGCTCGGCGATAGTATCGGAGAAGGCTTTTGAAAACTTGGGAAAGGTGTCCAATTCCTTCGCCGTCGTCAGCTGCGCCACTCGCTCGAGAAACTGAATCATCGTCTCGATCTTGCGCAACTTTTCGCGCTTGGAAGTAATGTCGCGATCTTCTTCCTTCGCCTGAAAATAAGCGCCGCTGCCGTCGCCCAAACGTTGTAACGCTTGCTTGAGCCGCATGTAGTCGAGTTGGAACATCCCGTCGGCGTGCTGATAAAGCTTGAGCAACTCACGTACGGGTTCCTTGATGGAACTAACATCGGACTCGAGCGCCTCTAACACACCGAATAGAACATAGAGATCCTGTTCGGGTAAGACGGCAACCCTTTTATCACGCTTCGCCGGTTCCGCCGCCGCTTGGCATATGACATGGATTTCCTTGAGCTGTGCCTGCACTTCCGCTTCGGCAGCGAACGCCTGCCGCTCTGCCTTATCCTTGCCCGCTTCCGCCTCTCCATAATTTAGCGATGTCGAAAGCTCACCCCTAATTCGGTTCTCGACCGTGCCATCCGATTGCGCGAGGTTGCCGGTCAATCGTTGCCGTAACCGCTCGCGCGATTCGTGCGCGAGCCGAAAGATGGTTTGAGCACGCGCTTCTTGCTCGCGTGCGGCCAAGTATTGTTGGAACGCTTTCTCGAAAGCGTTGATCTTCTTCAGGAACAACATCGAGAACGACAGAAACGGACCGATAAACTCCGCATGCGCTTCGGCGCTGACCGGCGAGCGCTGGATAAGCCGACGCAAGTTGTCGACGCGTTCGCCCATCGTTGCCACGCTGCGGCGAACGGCGCCGATGGTGCCGGAGATTTTCGAGAACGTATTCTGCACATTACGTTTGATCTTCAGCAACTCGATCAGCCGGCGCAACATCGTTTCGGCACCGCTGGTACGCAGAAAAAGCGCCTGCAGACTTTGCTTGGCGTCGGCCAATTGCGCGGCATCGAGCAGCGCTTGCTCCTCGATATAGTGAATCGCCGTCAGTGTGATCAACGCCTCGCGCAAGCGCGATGCTTTGGCCGGGTCGATGATTTCGGACATAAGACAAAGCATAGACGCGCCGCCAACGCCCGCTCGACACCATTCGAATTAGCGTCTCGTCCGCTTATCTGCGGCGTGCTCTTTCTTAATCGGGACGATACGTCGGAAATTCGGCACTTATGCTGGTTTTATCGTGCGGTTCTTAACACGGATCGCAATATTATTAATGTTTTTCGACGGTCCAACCGACAAGCTGCATAACCAATGGCCGCACTATCAGGACGCAGACAAACGCCATAGGCATGGCCACAAGATACGCCTGCATGGCGCGCGTGAAAAAATTGCCGCCGTAGCCGGTATTGATCAACGTAATCGCCAAACACATGAGAAACGCCATGATGGCAGACATGTAGAAGGCAAATAGGATAGCGGTAAACTGTTTAGGCAATTTCTGCATTCTTAGGTCTCGATAAAAACGGGTAAGTATTCGCTTCGGTGAAAACTATGCGCCGACGTTTCAAATATTTACGGCTGATCTACCCGGCATAACTTGCTATACACTTGGAGCGCCAAATGGTTAGCCTCTCAACCAACCGGCCCATTGATACGCAACATTGTCCGTTGCGAATATCGACGACCCCTTTCAATTAAAAGGATCGCACATGTCATTCTCTCGCATCGCCACATACTTTTTTATTGCCACTGTTAGCTTGGCCCCCAGCGTTAGTTTCGCGCAGATAATCAAAGTCACGCTACTCGATAACGCCATCCAGCTCGACACGAATACCGTTAAAGCGGGAAAAGTAACTTTCGAAGTCACTAATGCATCGACGACAAAAGTGCTGCATGAAATGGTCGTGCTTAAAACATCTGTGGCCGAAGATAAATTGCCAGTCAAAAACGATCGCGTGCCTGAGCGTAAGTTTAAAAGCATGGGAGAAGTCAGCGATCTGGCTACCGACAAAAGCCAAAAGCTGACAGCCAAGTTGGCGGCTGGGCATTACGTGCTAATTTGCAATAATCCAGGACATTACCAAATGGGAATGCATACCACGTTGACGGCAACTAACTAACAAAAAGATGAGGTCGGATTGATATTACCCCCTCCCTAGCCCTCCTCCGCAACAGCGCGGGGGAGGGAATAACACTTGCCCCCGTTATGGCAGACGAAAATTAGTGAAGGAATAGTTTGAGATAGCTTCTAATCACTCCGGCGTCTTTAATAACTTGATCGACGAGCTGGGGGGTACCGGCTTGGAAAAACCCATCGGCGGTTTATCGAACATCAACCCGGTTTTAACCCCCGCCACCGTGCGCAACGCCTGCTGGTATACAAAAGGAATTTTATTAAACAGCGGGAAAGCCACGTCTCTGATCAGCGCCGCGATGCGGCTATCGGATTGAAAAAACGGTGTTAGCCAACGACTCGCCAGCTGGTTGTACTTCAAGTGGGCGCGGCGTTGGCGGCTATAACACCTGAACGCTTCCGACAAACTGGCAGTCTGCTGCAGGCAATCGGCGAGCACGATAGCATCGATCAACGCGAGATTCGTGCCCATACCTAATTGCGGACTCATGCCGTGCCCGGCGTCGCCGATACAAAGCATGGCGCCGTCGTGCCACTCGCGCATCAACACATCGCCGTAGGTGGCAAATGTTAGGTCGGATACATCACCGATGGCACTGAGCAAGCCATCTAGCTCCGGCCAATAGCCGAGTACCTTGGCTTTCCACGCCGCCAAACCTTGCTCGTGCCACTTGGCCGCGTCCTGCGTGCGCGCGCTCCAAAAGAAGCTGACACACGGCACACCGGTTTGCGGATGTAAGCCGCTCGGCAGCACACCGATCATGACCGACGCACGCTCGTAACGTTGCGCGAGTGTATTTTGGAAGCGCCGCTCGGGATCGGCACAAATGGCCCACAACGCGCCCCATGGATACGGAATATTGCGTTGCTGCACCCGCAAACAAGTACGCAACGCGGATTGCGTGCCGTTAGCGACGATCACTGCATCATAGTCGGAAAGAATTTCGCCGCGGTCGGTTTGGCAGGCGTATCGCTGGGCACCTGTTTGCTGAACACCGACAATGTTTACGCCGCAACGCACGCCCACGCCGGCAGCGACGGCGCTGTCGTAGAGCGTACGGAATAGATTTCCTCGATGGATGCCGATGCCGTAACTTCCCGGCCAGGCGTCGGCGTAGCGTACATCCATCACGCGCCGACCGCTGCGAGTGGTACCGACCAGCGCGTCGATACGGGCGCCTTTCGTCTCGATCGCTTCGCGCAAACCTAGCCGGTCTAGCGCCATCAAGCCCGACGGCTGCAGCAATATACCGGCACCGATCGATTTCGCTTCTTCGAACCGCTCGAAGATCGTCACCTCGTGCCCCGCCTTTGCCAACAACATGCCGGCACTGAGCCCAGCCATACCGCAGCCGACGATGGCGAATTTGTAAGAAGTCATTTGTTTTTAAGGTTCAGGCGCTTGCAGATAACTACTTAGAGACGGTAACAAAATGAACGTTGGCACGTTAACTCCCTCCCCCGCAGGGGGAGGGGACGACTACGTTGAAGCTATTTCATTTTGTTACCGTCTCTTATTATTGTCTTCACTAAGTCCCTGCCGTCGGTTCACCTCGGCAATCGTCCGCTTCTGCCGGTTCGAAATCAACCAGCCTGGTGGCGATTCTCTAGCAAGCGTCGTACCGCCGCGGTACAAAAACGCCTGGTCGATACCCTGCGATTCCCGGGCGAAGCGCTGATATTAAGCGTCGACGGCGAGAATCATCGTTTCGGGCGCAAGTTACGCTTTATGCGCGGTTCGCGGATTCTCTAAGGGACGCGGAATTTTTTCGCCCGCGACCCCGTCAAACCGGGCATGCCTAAATCATCACGCGTCATCACCGTCGATTCCTCCGGCAACGTCCAGGCCGTGGAGGATATAAGCATTCATAAGACACGCGAGCGACTGCGTCAGCTGGCATGGCTGTTGGACAGCTCGATCGCGATCCCCGGAACGCGATTGACGATCGGCGTCGACGCTTTAATCGGTCTCTTGCCGATTCTCGGCGATCTCATCGGTGCGCTGCTATCAAGCTACATCATCGGCGAGGCGGCGCGCCTCGGCGCACCGAAGATCGTGCTGATGCGCATGGCGTTTAACGTCGGCGTCGACGGCGTGGTCGGCGCGATCCCGTTCGCCGGCGATGTGTTCGATGTGGCGTGGAAAGCGAATCAGCGCAACGTACGGCTGCTCAACGATTGGCTCGATCGGCCGACCAAGGCCGAACGATCGAGCCGACTGTTCGGTCTATTGCTGGTACTCGCGGGCGCTATGCTCCTCGCCCTGTTCAGTGTGGCGATGTTTTTGCTGCTGCGCTGGATCGTTGCTTAAGAGATGGAATAGTTAGTTCATTCACCTACTAATCCTGCGGGCGCTGAGTTCGATTTCGCTTCGCAGCGACAAAATTCCGCCGGACGCGGAGAAATACGCGATCTATTTCATGACAACTCTGGGTCGACGCCTCTACACTGCTCGACGGTTAGCGCTCGGCAACTAAAGACCGTCGCAAATACCGAGCGCCGCTTTTTTGTTCGTTACCCAAAGGGAGCATGAAGCGCCGCCATCAGCGGTGACTAAAGTTCGAGATGGCTTCTACGAAATATTTCAAAAAAACAGTTCACGTCAATTAGGAGGACAGTACATGGCAGCATCCAAGATCCGTAAATCAAAACATAAAATCATTATGGCCGCGTTCGATCACGGCCAAGTACCGACCATTGCCTGCATTAACAAAGCAACTGTCGATCTCGGTGTCAATTTCAATAAACTGATCCCGGCCCTCCAAAAATTCCTCGATAATATATTCGTGCCGGTGTGGGGCACGCCGGCGAAACTGGTCAACACGACCAAGCCCATCGACGGCGCCTGGACCATGGCGTTCCTTGACGACGCCGATGCCGCCAACGCTCTCGGTTATCACGACCTGACGAAAAAAGGTTTGCCGCTATCGAAGATATTCGTCAAAACCACCTTGAAAGATCAGCAAAAGGTGAGCGTGACCGCCTGCCACGAACTAGCGGAAATGCTGGTCGACCCGGCGATTAATCTGTGGTCCGACGGACCGAACAACACGCTTTATGCCTACGAGATGTGCGACGCCGTCGAGGAGGAGGAATTTCTAATAGACGGCATTGCCATGAGCGACTTCGTTTATCCGGCCTACTTCGAAATATTCCGCAAGGCAAATTCCGCACAGTTCGATCACCTCAAGAAAGTCACGCGTCCGTTCCAAATTCTTTCCGGCGGTTACTCGATCGTGCGCAAGGGCACGACCGTCACGCAGATATTCGGCTCGGCAAAAAAGGCCAAGCGCTTCAAAAATGAAGACCGTCGGTTGCATCGGGGCGAATACCGCAAACAACGCGTTAAAAAATAATTGGGTCGACGGCAAACGAAATAAATCGGCGGCGGTGTAATCGCCTACAAAACCTTTTCATCCCCGCGTAAGCGGGGAATCCCACGACCTACCTTCTTCGATTGCCAAGGCATCGCATTTTCGTCCGCGACGCGGTCAACGCCCAGCGTACTGGCTCCGAAAATCGCCTGGCGCACAACCGGCTTCGCGCCGGAAGAACTTGATGAAATTGGTCGCCTCATCGAAACCGAGTCGGTCGGCGATGACCGATATCGGCAAACCGGTATGCGCCAACAGCCGCTTGGCTTCCAACGCGATGCGCTGCGACAAATACGCTTTTGCACTCTGACCGGCCGCCTCCAACACCGCGCGGCCGAGACTCTTTTCGGAACACCCTAGACGCTTCGCATAGTCCGCTACCCGATGGCGCTGCGGGAAATCCCGTTCTACCGCCAGGCGATACTGCTTAAAGCGTTGCAGCAGCACCGGGGCGATGTGCGCAGTTTTGCTACGGCGCCCTTGGACAAGATGCAGGCGAATCAGTAGCGCGTGCAGTTGGTTCCGTAACAGCGCGTGGCGAATACCGGCGCTGGCGTTCAACTGCGCATCTTGAAACATGCGCGTAACGCTCTCCGCGACTGCTTGTTGCTCGCTGGCGTTCAATACCAGTGCCATGGGTAATTCATCGAGCTGCTGAAAAATCTCCCATTCGCCGATCGGAATCGTCGTTTCTTTCGGCTCTAGAAATTCTGGACGAAAGATAACAATCCAGCCGTTCCAAGTAGCGGTCGCATCGAACCGATGCACTTGTCCCGGCTGCAACATGAGCAACGAACCCCGCTTACACGCGATCGATTCGAAATCGACCATGATGCTGCACTGACCGCCGGTGACGAAGATCAGCAGGTGAAATTCGATGCGTTTCGCAATACGCAGATAGGCAACGCTCGCCTTCCGCTGGAGCACGGAAGCCGGAAAGATTTCCAGATCCAATCCATAGTTAGCCGCCGGCCGATAGGGTGCGATGACGATCTTGCCGTCGGCGCGTTTCTTAGCACTCATTAAGGTGTCCGTTTTCTACCATTCTTAACCGCAAATCTACCTCGATCGCCGCTACGGCGCGACGCAATATTGCCATCGTCGCGTAACGCCCGACCGTCTTTCACAACAATTTCGATAGAGGACCCAACGATGACCTTCAGCCATTCTCGGCGATTGACCATTGGCACGACACTCGGTGCCTTGGTTCTTGCAGCCTGTACGACCCATTCGACAACCAACCCTTCGGAGAAACCCATGTCCGTCGATTACAAACAGCAGTCCGTCGATTTTTTGAAAAGCGTTGAAACCGGCGATCCTAAACCGGCGGCCATTGCCGGTCGCTACAAGCAACACAACCTCGCCTTGAGCGACGGCATCGCCGGCCTACAGGCGGCGGTAAAGCAATTGCCGCCGGGCTCGGGCAAGGTAAACACGGTACGGGTGTTCCAGGACGGCGACTATGTCTTCACGCATACGGATTACAATTTCTTTGGGCCCAAGATCGGTTTCGACGTCTTCCACTACGTCGACGGCAAAATCGACGAGCATTGGGACAATCTGCAAGAAACACCGGCGACGCCGAACCCAAGCGGTCATGCGATGATCGATGGGGCAACGCAGATCACCGACTTAGGCAAGACCGAGGCGAACAAGAAACTGGTGCAGGCATTCGTCGACGACATTTTTGTCAACGGTCGGATGGATAAGTTCAGCAGCTACTTCAACGGCGACAACTACATTCAGCACAACCCGCAGATCGCCGATAAACCGTCCGGACTAGTGGCAGGATTGCAATATTTGGCCAAGCAAGGCATCGCCGTGAAGTACGAGCGCATCCACAAAGTTCTCGGCGAAGGCAACTTCGTGCTTGTCGTCGGTGAAGGCAACTTCGGCGGTCGACACACGGCGTTCTATGATTTGTTCCGCGTGGAGAATGGCAAGCTTGCCGAACATTGGGACACGCTGGAAACCATTCCGCCACGGACCGAGTGGAAGAACGGCAACGGTAAGTTCTAGCAGTCGCATTCCCCTCTCCTCTCGGAGAGGGGAAATTCAGTTACGGCAAAGCGGTAACAACCCCCAGCCGGCCGTGATGAAGATCGACAAACGCTTCGGCGATTTGCTCCGGTGTGTTCATGACGAACGGCCCGTGACCGACGATCGGCTCGTCGATGGGTTGGCCATTCATCACGAAGATCGTTGCGTCCACTTCAGCATCGATCACAACCTCGTCACCGGCACGATCGAAGATAACGAGCTCGGTTTCGTTCGCCGACTCGCTACCGTTTACGTTGATGCTGCCTTTCATAACGAACAACGCGCCGGTATAGCCATCGACCAAATTTAGACGCAGACGATGGCCCGCGCGCAAACGCGCATCCAGCAGATTGATCGGCGTGAACGTCCGTGCCGGTCCTTTGGCCGATCCGAACTGACCGGCAATGACCCGTACCGAACCGCCGTTCGCCGGCAACTCGACCACCGGAATGTCGCGCGCGAGCAGCGTCTGGTAAGCAGGCGCGGTCATCTTCGATTTCGCCGGCAGGTTCACCCAAAGCTGCAACAGCTCGAACCGCCCGCCGCGGCGTGCGAAGTCACGACCATGCAGCTCCTTGTGCAACACGCCGGCACCGGCGGTCATCCATTGCACATCACCGGCGCCGATACTGCCGCGATTACCGGCGGTATCTTCGTGGTCGACCTCGCCTTCGTAGGCGATGCTCACCGTTTCGAATCCGCGATGCGGGTGCCAATCGACGCCGCGCGCTTTGCCGGTCGGCGCAAATTCGGCGGGGCCGACGTGATCGAGCAGCAGAAAAGGCGTGAGCTCGGCGCCGAGGTCACGGTAGCTAAATATGGAATGCACGGGAAAACCGTCACCGACCCAGTGGCTTTCCCCACGGCGATGAATACTCCGTACCTTTTTCATGGCGCTCGCTCCAGCGATTAACGACTACAGCCGAACGGCACTTACTTAACTCGACTATGTTACTAAACTGACCTACCCCGAATTTATTAGCAGGTCCCTTCCCCTTCAGGGGGAAGGACAGGATGGGGGTGGGTTGCGATCGCTACCGCAAAAAACCCACCCCCACCCCAGCCCTCCCCCTGAGGGGGAGGGTGTGGCGGCTGATGCATTTCGGCTTTTGCGTTAAGTAAGTCCCATTGGACTACAGCCATTTAAGTATTTACGGCGCAAATAAAATAGAACAATGATTAGCGTCTACCTATCTAACGCTTAGATAGCCGGCCACCAGGAGGACCTCCGTGACGACGATCGTTGGAATTGCCGGCAGCTTACGCGCCGGTTCGTACAATAAAGCGTTGCTACGCGCTGCCGCCGCATTTACCCCGCCGGGATCCCGGCTGGAAATCGCGACAATCAAAGGTATCCCGCTGTACGACGGCGATGTCGAAGCGAGCGACGGTATTCCGCGCGTGGTGACGCAACTGAAAGACCAGATTGCCGCAGCGGATGGACTGCTGTTGGTAACGCCGGAATATAACAATGGGATACCCGGCGTCTTCAAGAACGCGATCGATTGGCTGTCGCGGCCACCGGCCGATATTCCTCGAGTATTCGGTGATCGCCCGGTTGCCGTCATCGGCGCATCGCCTGGCGGTTTCGGCACCATACTGGCGCAGAATGCATGGTTACCGGTGCTGCGGGTGTTGGGTATGCAACCTTGGTTTGGCGCACGCTTGCTCGTATCCCGTGCGTCGAAAGTATTCAACGACGCCGGCGAAATAGTCGATGAAAAACTGAAGGATCAGTTACAGGAGTTCGTTCACGGTTTCGCCGAGTTCGTCACTCAATCGGTCGGGCAACCGTCTCCATTAGTGGAGTAAGTCTTTGCCGGCGGCGGGCGCGACGAGCCTGTATTTGAAAATCGATCGGCGCGCCCCCAATAGTTAGACGATGAACACGCACGTCCACGTACCCCGCCTTATCAGCGACGACACGACGACGTTGCCGCCGCGCGCCGCCGGATCGGTTGAGCCGACCGACACCGAGCTGCTCGACGTCTATTCGCGCGCGGTGGTCGGTGTGGTCGACAGCGTCGGTCCGAGCGTCGTCAATATTGGCGTGACCCGCAAGACCCGCCGTGGTGAGCAACAAGGTGTCGGCTCCGGCGTTATCGTCACGCCCGACGGCTACGTTCTGACCAATCATCACGTTGTGCAAAGCACAACGCATCTGACGACGACCCACACCGATGGCGCGATGCATCCGGCCGAGGTTGTCGGCAGCGACGCCGCGACCGATCTAGCGGTCATCCGCACGCGCGCCTCGGGTCTGCCGTATGCCGCGCTCGGCGACTCGACGCGGTTGCGTGTCGGCCAGCTCGCTATCGCCGTCGGCAATCCGCTCGGTTTCGAGTCGAGCGTTTCGGCCGGCGTCGTCAGCGCGCTCGGCCGCGGCATGCGTTCGGAACAAGGCCGGCTGATCGACAACATCATTCAACACACGGCGCCGCTCAATCCCGGCAACTCCGGCGGCCCGCTGCTCGATTCGCGCGGCCACGCGATCGGCATCAACACCGCCATCATCGCCTCGGCGCAAGGCATCGGCTTCGCGATTCCGGCACATACCGCCCGTTGGGTGCTATCGCAAATCCTGCAACACGGGCGCGTGCGCCGCGGTTACCTCGGTATCGCCGGCCGCAGCCGGCCGCTCGATCGACGCTTGGTACGCGCGCTCGAACTCGAACAAGCGTACGCGTTGGAAATCATGTCGATCCAGCCGGATGGACCGGCGGCGCGCGCCGGCCTGCACGTGGGCGATATCGTCTTAGCCGTCGGCGATGAAACCGTGCAGCATTCCGACAATGTGCATCGCGTGCTTGGCGGTGTGCCGCTCGGTACGCCGGTGATACTGACGGTGCTGCGGAGAATTAGCGTGCTGAAGGTCGAAGTGCTGCCGGTTGAGCACACGAGGTAGGTTTAGTCGATAGTCAGGCCTCTTCCGATTGTAATGCGGCATGCGCCGGCGCGGTTGCGGGCGACGTTGCCAATACCGCCGACGGTCGTTTGACTTTTCCCACCA
This sequence comes from Gammaproteobacteria bacterium, assembly GCA_016199745.1. Classification (NCBI taxonomy): domain Bacteria; kingdom Pseudomonadati; phylum Pseudomonadota; class Gammaproteobacteria; species Gammaproteobacteria bacterium. The sequence goes on along the minus strand of JACQFZ010000044.1, from coordinate 7,905 downwards.
CTACCTCGCGCACGACTTTCCCCCCGCCCAGAACGATCACGCGATCCGCGCTCATGACGGTTTCTGGGCGATGCGCGATCATGATGCGCGTCATATGTAATCGTTTCACTGCGGCGTTAACAAGTCGCTCGCGTTCGATGTCGAGATGACTGGTAGCTTCGTCGAGGAAAAGAATCTTGGGGCGCTTGTACAAGGCGCGCGCTAACAACACGCGTTGCTTTTGGCCACCGGATAGCACTGCACCCATATCGCCGACCAAGGTATTGTAGCCCAGCGGCATCGCTTGGATATCGGCGTGGATCGCGGCGAATTGCGCGCACTGCTCGATCCGTTTCGAATCGGTGCTCGGATCGAAGAAGCTGATGTTGTCGGCGATGGAACCGGCGAATAACACATCGTCTTGCAGCACCGTGCCCACCATCCGCCGCAGTGCATCCGTGCCGATTTGGTTGATGCTGACACCGCCGATGCGGATATCGCCTTCGGTCGGCGGCAAGCTGCCGAGCATGAGGTTGAACAATGTCGTTTTACCGCCGCCGGATGGGCCGATGATAGCGACTGACTCGCCGGCAGCGATTTTTAGCGTAACGCCGTCCAAAACATTCGGCTCGTGATCGGCATAACGGAACCGTACGTTAATCAGTTCCAACGACGGCTCGAGCGGCCCATTCGCCTCCGCTACCGACGGTTGTACGGCTTCCGCTTCTGTCAGCACGATATCGGCCAGACGTTCGCCCTGCAGCTGCAGCATTTTGAACTCGACGATCTTATCGATCAGCGAACTGACCCGGGTGTCGAATTGACCTTTATAAGCGTTGAAGGCGATCAGGGCGCCGACCGTAAAATTCCCGTCTATCACCAATCTGGCGCCAAACCAAATCACCAAAATGTTTTCGAGACCAGATAGCAGACCATTGAGCGAGCGATGTAACAGGTGGAGTTTTTGCGTACGCAGATCGGCGTTGATTTGCTCAACCAGCAGCGCCAACCAGGTCGATCGGCGTTCTTCTTGACGCTGGAACAACTTGATCGCCCTGACGCCACGCAGGCTTTCCAGAAAATGCGTTTGCTGCTTGGCGGCATGGATGATCTGCTCTTCGGTGGCATTACGTAGCGGCCGGAACCACGCCCAGCGACCGATGCCGTACAGCGTCATCGCGCCAACCGTAATCCCAGCGAGCGTTGGGCTGTAGACAAACATGAGCGTCAACGTCACGACAGTCATCAATCCGTCGAGCACCGCTTCGATAAATGAAGTCGTTAACGTCCGCTGGATCGCATCGATCGAGCCGAAGCGCGACACAATATCGCCGAGATGTCGTTTCTCGAAATACGCCATCGGCAGTCGCAGCAGATGGGTAAAGATATTGGCACGCCACTGAATGTGTAGGATCGTGCCCATGTACATCAAGACCCACGAACGCACGGCACTAACGCCTTGCTGCATCAGCATCAATAAGGCGAAGCCGATGCCCAACGTTGTCAACAAATCACGGTCGGCGGCGACGATGACGTCGTCGATAGTCCACTGCAACAAGAACGGACTGACGATCACGAAGACTTCCAGGCTCAACGCCAGCAACAGAATTTGCGTCAGTGACCGCTGCTGACCGGTGACCTGCCCGAGCAACGCACGAAGCGGTACCGAAACTTTGTGCGATTGCGGCTTGAACGTCGGGCTCGGCCATAGTTCCAGCGCCGCACCGGTAAACAATTTCGATACTTCGGCCTTCGCCAGCTTACGGATGCCGATTGCTGGATCGTGAATCACGATCGAACGTCGGCTCACGGATTTCAAAACGACGAAGTGATTAAAGTTCCAGTGCAAGATACACGGCAACCGCAATTGCTTAAGGCTGCCGAGATCCAGCTTAAGCGGGCGCGTGACGAGATCGAGTTGATGAGCGATGGCGACAACGCTGTCGAGCGTTGCCCCCTTGAGCGACACCGAGTATTGTCGGCGCAGCGCCGCCAGATCCGTTCGATAGCCGTGAACGCCAGCTACCATTGCGAGGCATGCCAGACTGCATTCCGTTGCCTCAGTCTGCAGGATTAACGGCAGTTTGGCGCGCACCCCGAATGAAAGTGGATTTAACATTTGGCGTTAAAATTTTCCGTACAGACCATACAGCGGTTCCAGCGCCCACTCGTATAACCGACGCGTATCTTGCAGGATGTCCGCTTCCAGCAGCATCCCGGCCTGCAACGATCGCGGCGCGCCGTAGGCTATTACCGTTTGCGCCGCGAGCCTGACGGTAATGCGGCACGACGGCTCGCCGTTGCCGGCGACCGCATTGCCCACGCCGACGAGCTCGTTGTTGGGAAACGCCGTCTGCGCCACCGCTTCAACCGTTCCTTCTTGTTGACCGAACTTTTGGTAGGGATAGGCCTGGTAACGCAGCCGTACGTGGTCGCCAGGTTTGACGAATCCAATCGCGCGACTGGGCGCATACAACTCGGCGCGCAACTCGCCGCCGAGCGGAATGAGGCTCATTAATGGTTTGCTGGTGTCGACCACCTGGCCAACGTTGGCGATAACCGCCGTTGCCGTACCGGCAGCCGGTGCCGTGATAACGATCTGTTGTGACGCCAACTCTCGCGCCATACTGATGCGATCGCGTTCTTGGGTTTGCAGTCGAGCGCGGCTTTTTTGCGGATGCGTCGCTGAATCGTTCTTGCCACTGGGCAGGCTCGCTCGATCGCTGGTCAACACATACAGCACATCTCCCGAGGGAACCCGTTGCCCTTCTTTGACCCGCCGCTCGACGACGATTCCCGGTTGCGGCACGTAAATTTTTATAAGGTCAGCCGTCGGCACGAGCTGGCCGACAACTGTGCTGCGCTTGGTGTAGCTGCCCCACGTTAGAAAAGCGATGACGACTATCGCAAACACGCCGGCAACGCCAGTGAGCACGGCGAACGAAAGCGGACGAATCAATATGATTTTTTCGTGCCACGCAACTTGTTGGTTTGCTAGTACGGTCCGGCGGAAAATTTTGCTCACGGATCAATCGCTGGTGTTGCAGGCGTCCTCACTGTAGTCGTCGTATTTACCGGCATCGACTGCCCGTCCGGACAGAGAAAATTCCGACTATTTCGACCACCCCGAGCTTCGCCTGGAAGTAGTAAATGACTGGATCACCGGTACGCTCCATCGCACCGGGCCCCCCTAAAAATCCGTTCTACATTAAATAAATGGGTAACTTTAACTGGCCAAACCAGCGCTATCGTTTATGTTTAATAGATCAAACTATATCGGTGAACTGTGGCAAATTCTCCTCCGCCGCCGCCAAGCTCGATGCCGACACTTGAGGGTATCGAGGTTGTAGAACTGTGGGAAGTCGATCTTGAGTTCGTCGTCGAGGAGATGTTCCGCGAGGCGGAATCCGGGATCCCCGAATTCACCCATACCGAACCGGCGCAATCGGAGCAACTCGGTACGATCGAGCTATTTCGCGATCTCGACATCAACGACCTCACCGCCACCGCTGCCAGCAGCCAATCGATCCACGCCGTGCCCGGCCACGTTTTGCTGTCACCTGGGCGACTTAATACCAAGGTCTTTTTCGTGCTCGAAGGTCAGCTACGACTCTACGCACCGACCGGAGACAAGCGACCCGTAGCCATCGTCGACATCGGCCACACGACCGGCTTGCGATCGGCGCTCGCCATGCAGCCGACCGAGCATGCGGTAATCGCCACCGAACTTTCCCACGTCATTTCTGTGGAAATTGCGGTCCTCGACGAACTCAGTAAACGCCTCCATCCGTTCGCTTGCAAATATACCTCGTTGCTGGCGAGCTACGTGCGCAACGACCATTGCCTCTACGTTGGCGCACGTGCACCCGGCGGCGCCGCACGACCGGGTTATATCGACGAGCTCACGTTGCTGCACAATCAACACTGGTTGAATACCATGTTCCCACGCCTCGTGAACCGCTACCAGCGAGGGGACAAACCGCTATCGGTCGCTGCCTTCGCCGTCGACAAGCTCGATCACATCGTCAAGGAACATGGTATCGGCACCGGCTTACGCGTGCTGCAGTCGATCGGTCACTGGGTGCTGGACCAAACGCGTCCGACCGACCTTCTGGCAATCGATAAAAATCGCTTCATCTACGTATTTCTGCCGGACTGCGATCTCGAGGCGGCGCGTCAGCTGGCCAACCGACTGAGCCGACTGGTCCAAGCGGTACCGATTTCGCTGGCGTCGGCAAAATCGCAGAAACCCATTACCATCACGTTCTCGCTCGGCGCCACCGTGCTTACGAAGGAAATGAAGGACCATGAATTCCTACATAATGCCGAAGCGCTGGTTCGCAAATCGTTGAAACTCGGCGGCAACCAACTGAGCGAGGTCGTGTAGAACACCCGAGTGCCAAGGCCGAACGAATGAATCAAGACCGCTGGTGCGCGCTAATGCGGGCGCTGAATATCGACGAGTCAGCAGAAACATACGGCGCGCTCGAAAGCGCCTACTCGGAAAAGCATCGGCACTATCACACCCAAACGCACATCGACGATTGCCTGACCAAGTTCGACTTGGTAAAAAACCTGGCCAAGGAAATACACGAAATCGAATTGGCGATCTGGTTCCACGATGCAATCTATAAACCACTCTCTTCCGACAACGAGCGCCGCAGCGCGGACTGGGCACGATCATTTCTTCTTAAGAACGGTGCAACCGAAGAGCGAGCGCAGCGAGTTCATCGGCTCATTATGGCGACGCTGCATACGGCGGCAGCCGACGACGCCGATACCGCCCTTCTTATAGACATCGACCTTTCGATCCTGGGTGAATCGGCAAACGTCTACGATGAATTCGAGAAATCGGTCAGGAAAGAGTATGCGCTGGTGCCGGAGTTTTTGTTTCGCAAGAAGCGCATCGAAATTCTGCAAACTTTTCTCGACCGAGATCGCATTTACGCGAACGGCTTTTTCTACCGGCGCTACGAACAAAGCGCGCGCGCAAATATCAACTCGGCAATAGCGAAATTGGCGGGCGACGCTGCTGCGACTTAAGTCGTTAACGCCGTACGACCGATATCCTGTTCTATGCCCTTTCCCCGCACCCGGGAAGAATAATTAACTACTGCTTAACCAACTCCACGCGACGATTTTGCGCGCGACCTGCTTCGTTATCGTTTTTTGCCAGCGCCTTGGTATCGCCGAACCCACGTGTCCCGAGTCGCGCCGCGTTCACCCCATAGATCTGGACCAACGCGTCCTTCACGCTCTGCGCACGCTTGCGCGAAAGCTGCAAGTTGTAAGCTGCTTTACCGACATTATCGGTGTGACCGTCGATCGATAGCTTCAAATCCGGTTGGGTCTTCAATACCTCGGCGATTTGGCTCAGCACTTGCGACGATTCTGGTTTGAGCGTGGCTTTGTCGAAATCGAACAGAATCCCGTATAACGCCAACTTCCCTTGCTGCTTGAGCAGCGTCGCAATACCGACAGCGTCGAGCTTGCCACCTACCTGGAACGTCACCGAGGTGATCTCCGGGCCGCCATTCTCATCGGCGTTGAACCGCAGATCGTATGAACCCGGTTCCGATGGCGCTATAAAAACCATCTTTCCCGACGTTCGCTTTTTGACATATTCGTACTGTAGGTCGTATTTGTCGTTTTCATCTTCGCGCCCATGCGCCACTTTCGACGGAACCAATCCGACCCACGCACTTTTTGGCAACGTTTCTGACGCGGTAAAGGTCGTATCGATTTGTTCGCCGGGGAGAAATTGTGTCTTTGGCAGCTTCAGTGTTGCTTCCGACTTGATGGCACCAACGCTGAACGTGATCGAAGCGGCCTCGATCCCGGTATTGTCGGAGCTATTCAAGCGGAAATCATAAGAACCGCTTTTCTCGGGAACCTGGAAAGTCAGGGTCCCTTTGAGGCCAGCAACGACGTCTTGATAAGCCAAATAGTGCTTACCGTTAGTCGCTACGCTGCCGTGCGGAACCGCCGATGGTATCAGACCGATCCACGCTCCTTTGGGCAGTGGCTGGGCCAGCTCAAACATTAATGTCGTCGTCTCTCCGGCCGAGTACGTATTCTTTGGCAATGTTAATTTTGTCTTGTAGTCCGGCGCTACGACTTGGAACGTGACGCTGGCCAATTCTTTGCCGTTCGACGACAACCGAAAATCGTAAGTGCCCGGATCTAATGGAGCAGCGAAGGTGTATTTCGTTTTTTCGGACACATACTGATACGCGACATCACTCGCGTCGTTCGTTCGCTCGACACCGTGCGCCACGTTCGACGGAACAATGCCGATCCACGCCTGCGGATCTAGCTTGCTGGGCGCATTGAGCGTAACACCGATATCCTGCCCCGGCAGAACGCTGGCCCTGTCGACGTCGAGCGAGTCGGAATAACTAGACGTCGAGGTCAATAGCAGCAATGCGAACAAGATGTGTTTTTTCATACGGAATCCTCCCCCTGTTTTATTTATCGGTCGCTTAGAAATTAATCCCCGTTTCATGCGGACGACTGCATTGTCCATGTGCCGACAAAACTGTCGGCATCGATAACCGCCGTCGTGACTGTTTTTCTCGGCATTCTAACGGTTCAGTCTCGAATCTCGAGACAGTTAATCTCGGTTAGCGTTATTTATCACAAATAGAGATCTATTTAACGTTCGCTCCGTGCCTGAGTTCAGGACCACCGTCAACTCAACAGGAGGAACATCATGAACATTACCATCGTCGGCGCGGGCAACATGGGCTCGGGTCTCGTTAAGCAACTCGCCAAAGCGGGACATCAGGTTCGGGTAACCGCTAGAGACTTGGCGAAAGCACAAGCCTTGGCGGCCGCACACGCCAACGTCAGTGCCGCGAATGTCGAGCAGGCGCTCGGCAATTCGCAGGTCGTCATCGTCGCTACCAGTTATGCAGATGCCGCACCGGCGCTACGCGCGCTCGGCGATCTAACCGGCAAGGTCGTCATCGATATCACCAATCCGCTGACAGCGGACTATATGGGCCTGACCATCGGTCACAACACCTCGGCCGCCGAAGAAATCGCAAAAGCGGTGCCGCAGGCCGACGTCGTCAAGGCATTCAACACAGTGTTCGCACAGGTGCTCGCCGACGGCGCTGACTTCGGTGGTGGCAACACGGTGCCGGTGTTCTACGCCGGCGATAGCGAACGCGCCAAGCAGACCGCAAAAGTTCTTATCGAAAGCATTGGCTTCAAATCGATAGACGCCGGCGGCTTGAAGAATGCGCGCTATCTCGAACCGTTGGCCGGTTTGAATATTTACCTCGGCTATGGCGCCGGTCGCGGTACCGGCATTTCGCCAACGTGGATCGCTCGCGCTTAATTCAGTTAGATAACTCTAGGGGAAACCATTATGAAAACGAAATTCACCAAACTCGTATCGGCGCTGATACTAGCGGGCGCTGTTTCTTCGGTAGCCAACGCGCAGGATATCGTCAGCCCTGTCACTAGCAAGGTGTTGGTCAATAAAGTGACACCGGCACAGGCGCGCCAGGCCGGACACGCGGCGTACGAAAAACCGACGCCGCAAAACAGTATCATGCTGTTCGTCGATCATCAGATCGGTTTAATGGCGAGCGTGCGCGACTTTGCGCAGGGCTCCGGCTATAAGAGCAACGTCGTATCGCTGGCGAAGATGGCGAAAGCGTTGGACATTCCGGTGCTGCTCACCACATCGAACGCGCAATGGCAAAACGGCGATATCCTCCCCGAGCTTAAGGAGGTCTTCAAAGATCAACCGATCTACCGCCGTACCGGGATCATCAGAAGTGGCCCCGTTCGTTAAGACACTTTTCCACCAACGATAAAGTGATAGCTCTGTCGACTATGCTGCCTGGGACGACGGCAACCAATTCAAGTACACGGTATCCGGCGTCTGCCCGTCAAGCGACGAGTGCGGCCGGC
>JACQFZ010000043.1 GCA_016199745.1 Gammaproteobacteria bacterium | reverse complement strand
CATCGAAAACTTCTTTGCCAAACTCAAACAATTCCGCGCCGTTGCCACGCGCTATGACAAACGGGCGCGTAACTTCCTGGCGGGTATTTATTGTGCGGCTATTTGGGTGTGGTTGGCGTAATTGGTGACACGCCCTAAGAAGAAACGAAGATAAAAATTTTTCATGCCATCGAATCGGACTATAACCTGTCAACTCTATGTCAATTCACTGTCATTTTGCTGTCAATGAAGTTGATGACACGGCATCTGTAACGAGAGTGCAACTTGTCGCCGCTAGATTTGTGCACCATTATGATCCACCGAAAGGAGTAGATCGTGCTCAATCTTAACGACCGTTCCCAGAAAATACTGAATTTCATCTCGCTCAGTTTTCTTGACGGTCACGCCGACCTATCGGTTGATACACCGCTGATGGACCTGAACATTCTCGACTCGGCGTCGGTGTTCGACGTGGTCGATTTTGTATTGTCCGAATTCAACGTACGTATTCCGTTGCGGGAGATACATCCGGAAAATTTTCATAGTGTTGTGAAGCTGGAGCAATTGATCAACCGCTTGGCGCTGATGGAGTAATAATAAAATGGTCGAGGCAGATGTCGGGTCGCGCAAGAAAAAGGAGCGACTTATCCGCGAGGTCGTAAAAACATTTTCGAAGTATTCGGAAGATGAGTTGATTCCGTCCGCTTTGTTGCAGGAAGACCTTGGTATCGACTCGATCATGATCGCCGCCATCGCCGCCGAACTGAACAAGATGTTCACGGTACCGCAGCCGGTGACCACGCAGGGTGTAGAAACGCTGAACATGCTGATTGAAAAATTTGGCAAGTACGAGCTTGGCGAGGAAGCGTGGTATCGCTGGTTTCCGTCGAGTGCCGTGCGCCAAAGCGACAACGATGTCGATTCCGCGGTTACGGTGCCAGCCGACTACGACCGACTAACGATACGCGATTTCGTTGGCGATGGCGGTGCTGATTTGTTCGCGAAAGTCGAGCGTTTTGCACCATTTCTAAAAGATCGCACGAGCCAGGGACTGTTCTGGTACGGCATGGCGGCGAAAGACCGTAGCGCCAACCGCGCCGTCATTTTCGACGAGCATGCCGGCCAAGAGCGCGAGTTTCTGATGTTCGCCTCCAACAACTATCTGGACTTGGCGAACGATCCGCGCGTTATTCAGGCGATCGGCGATGCCGCAAAAAAATTCGGCGCCACTCATACTGGTTCGCGGTTGATCGGCGGCACCAGCGCGTTGCACAAAGAACTGGAAGCCAAGCTCGCCGCGCTCAAAGGACGAGACGATTGCATCGTGTTCCCGTCCGGCTATTCCGCCAACGTTGGCGTGTTGTCGGCGTTGCTCGGTCCGAACGACGTCGTCATCAGCGATGTCTACAACCACATGAGTATTCAGGACGGCGCCAAGTTGGCCGGCGCTGCTCGGCGGATTTATTCTCACAACGACATGGATTCGTTGGAGCAAGTTTTGCAGCGCGCGGCCGATAGGCCCGGAGGCAAACTCATTGTGGCCGACGGCGTGTTCAGCATGCACGGCGACATCGCCAAGTTGCCGGACATGATTCGCCTGGCCAAGCAGTACAACGCGCGCTTGCTGATCGACGATGCGCACGCGACCGGCGTGCTCGGCGAGCGCGGTTCGGGTACAGCGGAGCACTTCGGGTTAAAGGGAGCCGTCGATCTGGAAGTCGGCACGCTGAGTAAAGCGCTGGCCGGTATGGGCGGCTTCGTCGTCGGCAATCGCGACGTGATCGATTATCTGCGTTTCTATGCGAATGCGTACGTGTTCGCTGCGGCGATCCCGGCGCACGTTGCCGCCGGTTTGATTACGTCGATCGAGATTTTGCAGCAAGAACCCGAGCGCATCGAAAAGCTGTGGTCGAACATTCGTTATCTGCGCACGGCGTTGCAGCAGCAAGGTTTCGACACCGAACAGAGTGACAGCGCGATCATTCCCGTCGCCATCGGCGACGAACAAAAAGCAATGACGTTCGGCCGCGCCGTGCGTCGCCGCGGTTTATTTTGCCAAACGGTGGTGTTCCCCGGTGTTGCGGTCGGCGAGGCGCGATTGCGCATCAGTGTGCTGACGTCACATACGCGCGAGGATCTCGATCAAGCGGTCGACATTCTGATCGAGGTGGCGTGTGAGACGCGACTTCTGGAAGTTAACTGAAACCCGGAATGCTCAGGAAATTTCCCCTCGGTCATTCCCGCGTAGGCGGGAATCCATAGGGGTGTAAGCGAAGTTGCATGGATTCCCGCCTTGCTGCGCAGGAGGCGCGACTCGCCGGCGTAGGGATGCGCAAGAGCGATCGCGGGAATGACAACGGTTGGAACCTAGAGACGACCATTACTAATGCATCTTCCACTAACGCACTACGCTCGCTCAACACCGAATCGCGCCTTTCTATTAGCCGATGGCGGCGTCAGTTATCGTCAGGCCGCCGGCTGGGTGAGCGGTGTGGCCAACCGGTATCTCGCTGAATTCGCCGGTGAGCGTGTGGCTATCTGGATGGCCAAAAGCAACGACTACGCGTTGTCGATATTGGCGGTGCTCTATGCCAGTGGTGTCTACGTTCCACTGGACGATGCGCAGCCGCTATCGCGCGCACGGCGCATCCTTGAAGACTGCCGCCCACGCGCGTTATTGCTCGACGCAGCGCACTATGACGCGCTTGCAGCGGTGGGTGTGCCGGATTTTATCGAGAGCATTCTGGTGTTCGCTGAGCCGAGCGTGCACGTGAGCGAGGATCCTCGCGTCACAGTGCTTTCGTTCGATGCTTTATCCGCCGAACCCATAGAACTGCCGGAACCCCGCGACGTTTCCGCCGACCGTATCGCCGCCATCTTATACACCTCCGGTTCGACGGGTCAGCCGAAGGGCGTGCAACTGAGTCGGGGCAATCTTGCCAACTTCGTCGAGTGGTGCGGGCGCGAATTGTCGCTGACGTCGCAAGACACTTTTCTAAATATCGCCAGTTTCAATTTCGACTTGAGCACCTTCGATTTGTTCGTGAGTCTGCGACACGGCGCCGCTGTTTACGTGACGCATGAGGCGGATACGCAAACTATCGGACGGCTCGAAGAAATTTTGCAGACGCACGGCATCACCGTGCTTTATACCGTGCCGTCGATGTTGGCATTGATGACACGCGCGCGGATCTGGGAACGCATCGAGCCATTGCGATTACGGCGTGTCATATTCGCCGGCGAAACTATGCCGATGCCGACCTTGAGCACGTTGGCGCGTTGTCTGCCGGTAACGTGCGATTTGTATAACTTCTATGGCCCCACCGAGACCAACGTGTGCCTGTATTACAAGGTGACGCCGCCGGACTTGCAGCGGACCGCGCCGGTGCCGATCGGCCGGCCGATCGATCAGACCCAGGTTTGGCTACAAGACGACGCCGGCGACATCTTGCCTCCGGAAAGCGATCAGCTTGGCGAGATCTGGGTGGCGGGCGCATGCGTGACGCCGGGCTATTGGCATCGCGAGGATCCGAAGAACGGCGACAACCATCGACATAACTGTCACGCCACCGGCGATCTCGGCCGTTACGAAAACGGCGAGCTCGTTTATCACGGCCGCATCGACCGCATGTTGAAGCTCAATGGCTTTCGCATCGAGCTCGGCGAGATCGAAGCGGTGTTGGCGACGCACCCGCAGATTCAGGAAGTCGCCGTCGTCGCCGAGCAAAAACAAACGACGCGGCTGATCGCATACATCGCCACCCGCGGCGTTGACACCAAGATATCCGTTGCCGAGCTCAAGTCGTTCTGCGCCGAGCATCTGCCGAAATACATGATCCCGCATAACGTCGGCGCGCTTCCGGTGTTGCCAAAAAATCCCAACGGCAAGATCGACTACCGCGCGCTGGTGGATGGCGCGCCAGCGGGTGCGCTCTCATGACGGTGGCATCTGCCGGTGTTCCCCGTGTTGCCGTGACGGGAGTGGCCTGCCGTTTTGCCGGAGCCAACAATCTCGATGAGCTTTGGCAACGATTTGTCGAACACTCTCCGTGGCACGATTCCCGTACGAATGTTCAACGTATCGATCAGCCCAGGGCTAGTTATGGGCAATTCAACGTGCCACCGATTTACCGAGATTCCATCAACGAGATTCAGTTGCATTTGTTCGAGGTCGCGCAGCAAGCGTTGACGCAAGCCGGGCTGGAACAGGGGGAGATCGATGCTGAACTCACCGACGTTATTTTTTGCACGGGCTTCGGCCTGAACCGCGCTTATGAAAATTATGCACGTTTGTTCGGTCAGCAACTGGCTGTGGAATTTGCGACGCCACTCGATCCGGCATTGCGCCCGCGGATTACCGCGCAGATCAAGAAAAAACTACAGCACGCCTTCACTGCCACGTCGCACGACAAGGTCGGCGAGATGGCGAGCACAATCCCGGCGCGGATCGCTGCTTATTTCAAGTTGCGTGGCCGGGCAATGGCGCTGGAGTCGCTCGACAGCGGTGGCATCGAGGCGTTTATCAGTGCGATCGACGCCTTGCAGCAGCGCCGCGCCAAGGCGGTGCTTATTATCGGCGGACAGCGGTTGGAATCACCGTTGATGCTGGAGGTGTTGGCAAAGCAGGGGGTCGATGTATCGCGGTGTGGTGCGCCGTTTAGTGCGGACGGTGTCGGTGGTTTCGGTGAGGGCGTGTGTGCGGTGGTGCTGAAGGCCTGCGAACGACCGGAGTCGAAGGCATTAGCCTACATCGATACCGCCTATTCGGCGCCGTTGCCCGGCAATGACAGCGCTGGTGACGTCAGCCCATGGAAAGCGCCGCTTAGCGACCCGTCACTCTTATATATAGATACGGTCCGTAATCGCGGAGAGGCGGGTTTTGCCGATTGGCTGTCCAGTATCGCCGCGACCCGTGGTTCGACGAATGACGGCGCTTGCTATGTCGGCGCGGCCCAAAGCGTCACCGGGTACACCTATGCTGCGAGCGTATTCGCATCGTTTATTAAAGCTTTATTGGTCATTCAACACCGACAAATCCCACCGTCGGTAGCGCCGCATGACGACGTGTCGAGCCGATTTTCCAAGTGGTCGAATTTAATAATTCCACGGCAGGTCATCGCCATCGACCAGGAACGCGTCAGCACCTTAGTGGCCGGCATCGGTCTGCACGGGAACGGGTTTGCGATCAAGCTCGGCAGCGATTTCTCCGCGACGGTTCCATCGCTCCCGACGTGTTCGGAACCTTCATATGTTCCTCTGAACGGATCCACAAATGAAGCTCAGGGCATTGCCGTCATCGGTCTGGGCGGCTGTTATGGCAAGGCCGTCGGCTTGCAGGAATATTGGCAACGATTAACGAGTAACGACGAGTGTTTTAGTGAGCTGCGTTCGGCGTACTTCAAGCCGGAGATTTATTGGCATCCCGATCCCGCTGAGCCAGCCAGTTACTACGTGCAGCGTGCCTCGACGCTGGATATCGGACGGATCGCTCGGCAATTATCGGACGACAGCTGTCATAGCGCCGCTCATGTGGCTGCGCGCGCGGCGGCGCGCGAAGCGGCGCAGGGCGTGGGCGCGTTGGCCAATTTGGTGAAGTGGCCGTTACGTGTCCTGGCAGTGACGGCATCCAACCTGACGCTGGAGCAGGAAAAACAGGCGGCGTTCAAATTTCTCTACGGAAAGTTCGAAGACCTTCTGTATGAAACCGCCGATGAGTTGCAGTTGCCCGCGGCCGACGTCGACGCCGGACTACGTGCCGTTGAGCGTGCGCTCGCGCAACAGTTGCCCACATCACTCGATCTCGAACATCTGGCTGCTAGCGGTATTAGCCGGCAAGTCGCCGAGCAGTTCGGTGCGCCGGCGAGCTATGTCGCCGTCGAGGCGGCGTGCGCTGGTTCGCTGGCGGCCATTGAGCTTGCCATGAACCGCTTGCGTTCCGGTCGCTGCGACTTGGCGTTGGTGACAGGCGTGGAACTGCCCGTCAACATAACCGACTTATGTCTGTGCTCATCGCAGCGCATGTTGGCGCCGGACCTGATCGCCACCTTCACCGATCAAGCCACCGGCTTTACGCCGGGCGACGGCGCCGGAACGCTGGTGCTAACCCGGCTCGCGGATGCTAAGCGCACTGGTCAGCGGATTCACGGTGTGCTCAACGCCGTTGGCAGTTGTACTGAAAGCAAATCAGTCATCGCGCCGAATGTAGCGGGGCAGGTCAAGTCGATGACGCGGGCATTCGCTCAAGTCGCGTATGAATCCGATGCCGTCGACTACGTCGAGACCCACGGCACCGGTACGACTATCGGCGATGAGATCGAAATTCAATCGTTAGCCGACGTCTATCCGCGCGGTTCCGATCAGGTGCTGAAATTGGGCGCGCTCAAAACCCGCTTCGGCCATTGCTTCGCCGCAGCCGGCATGGCCAGCGTCCATAAAGTGCTGCTGGCGATGGAGCAGGATTGCTATCCCGCCAATGTGATTCGCGGAGAGATCAATCCGGTGCTGGCGCTCGATACAAAGAACTTCGACGTCCTAAAGGAAAACCAAGCATGGTCTTTTAACGCCGAGCGCCCGAAGCGCGCGGCGATTAATGCTTTCGGTACCGGCGGGATCAACTTTCATTTGTTACTGGAAGCATATCGCGAATAACGCCGATGGATTTCGCCTACAGCAAAAAACAACAAGACATTCGCCAAGAGATTGCGCAGGTGTGCCTGCAGCTCGTCGATCCCCATCTGACGCAGCGCGACGCCGACGGTGTGTTCTCGCGCGATCTTTGGAAGGTGTTGAGCGCACACGGTCTCGATGCTTTGCTCGTGCCCGAGTCGTTCGGCGGGCGCGGGTATGGCGCGTTGGATACGGCAGTGGCGCTGGAAGCGTTGGGCGAGCACTGCTTGGATACGGGATTGGTATTCGCGTTTGCCGCGCATCTGTGCGCGTGTATCCATCCACTGGTTAGCTACGGCGGCGACGAGCTATCGCGGCGTTGGTTGCCCAAGATCCGAGCGCAAGGTTTGATCGGCGCACATGCTGTCACCGAAATCGACGTCGGCTCGGACGTATTCGCGATACAGACGCGTGCCGTCAAAGAAGCAGATGGCTACCGTCTGCGTGGTCAAAAAACTTATATCACCAACGCGCCGGTCGCCGATTTCCTGATCGTGCACGCGCGTACTGCCGATAACGGAAATTTTTTCGATCTCAGCACCTTCATCTTGGATCGGCACGCACCCGGCGTGACCGTCAGCGCCACGGCGCACGAAAAGGTCGGCCTGCGCACCACCGCCATGGGCGATATCGTGTTCGACGACGTTTGGATCGGCGAACACGATCGTATCGGTGCCGAGGGTAGTGGCGGTGCCGTGTTCCAGGCATCGATGGAATGGGAGCGCACTTGTTTGTTCGCGCTCTACCTGGGTCTTATGCAGCGCCAGTTCGATCTGACGTTGGCGCGCAGCGAATCGCGCCAACAATTCGGCCAAGCGATTGGCGACCATCAAGCCATTGGCCACAAGCTGGTCGCCATGTACTTGCGCCTCGAAACCGCGCGGCTCGCGGTTCACAAAGCCGCGTGGCATCTCGACCAAGGCAAGTCGCATCCCATCAGCTCGGCGATGGCGAAGCTGTTGGCGTCGGACGGCGCCGTGCAGAACGGGCTTGACGCTTTGCAAATCCACGGCGCCTACGGCGTGTTGACCGGCGAGATCGAACGGCAATTGCGCAACTCTTTACCGTCCACAATCTTCTCCGGCACGACCGAGGTTTTGAAAAACAATCTTGCTCGCCAGCTGCGAACGGCGGCGGTGCGCCGGCGCAAGCCGGCGACGATGTAAGGGGTCATTGATGACCGACGTTATCGCGACAAAGATACGGCGTGCTGCCGAATGGGCCAGCCTGGCGCCGTCATCGCATAACTGTCAGCCGTGGTCGCTGATCGGGTGCAATCAGCGGTTCTACACCGAACACGTTCAGCCGTCCCCAGTCGTTCCTTTTGAATGGCGTAACGCATTGGTGTTGGGTATCGATCAGACCAGATCGTTATCGGCATTGCTCAGTTTAAAAAGAGAAATGCGCATGAGCGTCGGTGGTTTTGCCGCGCTGTTTCATAACTTTCTGCGCTTACAGGGAATCGATGTTGCGGTCCAGCTATTTTCGCAGGGGTGGGCGCCTGCTACGGCGATGGGGGCACAAAAATTTTCGACATGTGAGCCGCTCGCGGTATTTTTTATCAACGAACAACTGATTTCGGAACAACCTGCTCAACTCGATTATCTTCTGCGTTTGGCACAGCAACGCAAAACGTTGCGTGGTCGCTATCGAATTTCCTCGGTGTGCATGCTACCGACTGATGCTGGATCGGTGTTGCCGTATCGGCTGTCGACGGACGATGCATGCACATGGCATAAGCGCGATCAGCGACAAGATGTAAAACGACTCGCTGAATTCGTTGCCCGCCACGCCGAGCGTGATTTCAGCGATCGACGCGCGTGGGCCGAGAGCTATCGCCACATCGACTTCTCCGAGCGCACCGGTGAGGTAGATGACATCGGTTTCAATATTCAGCAATTACTGGGACCGATGCCGGCGTGGAAGCGAGCCTGGTACCGCGGGTTGTTGGCGCCGGTGTTCATGCCGGTTTCCGTGCGCTTGGGAGTTGCTCGGCGAATCGCTCGACAACTCGGCGATTTGGTCGCACATAGCGCCGCCGTTTATTACCTAACATATTCTCCCTCGTCGATCGAACAAAGCGCTCAGGCAGCGAGCAACGGCTCGCTTGTTGTTAATCCTCTCCCGGGAGCACAGGGAGTTGTGCGGAGCATTGCGGATTACGCCGAACGACAATTCCTCGCCGGAGAATCGATGCTCGCGTTGTGGCTGGCAGCGACGGAAAACGGTTTGGCGTTACATCCCGTGAGCGTTGTTCTGCAGCACGACGACATCCGCGCTCAGTTGCAACAACTGTTGCAGGTACTCGACGAGATTTGGTTCCTCGCCCGCGTCGGCGAGCCGGCGCAAACGCCGACTATCTCGTTTCGCTATCGCCGCGCCATCAATCCGTTTTGTGTTTTTCCGACGACAGCGCTCGGCGACGAGACGAGGTAAATCACCATGTTGATTGTCATCGACAAAATCAAACTGAAAGACACGGCTTGCGCCGACGAGTTCGTCAAATGGGTCAAAGAGGTGGACTACGCCGCCTGCCATAATTTGCCGAGTGTTATGGGCTTTCACATGCAACGTGTGGAACGCGGCGGAGACTGCGATTTTCTCGAGATCGTTCAGATAAGTTCCTGGTCGGATTTTGAAAAAGACATGCGAACTCCATTGTTCCAATCGTTGGTCGCGCGCTTTTCGCAAATGGCGGACGTCAGCGAACAAATAATCTGTGATCCGATTCCGCCGGGGTACCGGCAATTGTAGTGGGCTGATGCATTTCCAAGAATCGAGTTTGCCGAGGGTTAACAATGAAAATTAACGCGCTTCCCACCACACAATTCGAGCCGGCAGGCAGGCCCTTCGGTTCTCCCAGCAGCCGGCAGGGGCGCGCCCTCGGTGAGTATGACGTCGTTGTCGTCGGCGGCGGTGTTTCGGGACTCACTGCCGCTTGGAAAATTCAAAATCGATCCGTGTTGCTGCTCGATCAGGGGACGGAGTTGGGTGGTAATGCGCGCACGGAATACCGCAATGGGCTGCGCTTTGCGATCGGCGGCACCTGTTTTCAGCTCCCCACTAATGACGGTGAAGTAGCGACGCTGCTGCGCGACCTCGATCTTTGGAACACCTGGCGGGTGGCCGGCGACGCCGACATGTTGGCGATTTTTGACACACGGCGATTGCTCGGCTCGATGGATGAAGTGGTGATGGGGCTATTGAAGCGCCCTGCGGCATTGTTGAATCCGGGTATTTACGGTCTCACCGTCAACCTTATCTACAGTGCCATCGCCAGGCGCAAGCTCATTGCTGCATCAAAGAAACTGGGCGATCCAACGTTCGCGGCGCTGTTTGCCTATCTCGATCGATTCAAGCCGGGGTCAGACCGGTATCCAGCACTACCCTGGCGAGAAGACGGTCGCTGGCGTCGACAGGACATGGAGCAGTTGGATTCGATATCGCTGCACGAGTTGTTGTTCGATCAAGATGCGCGTGCGCGATTGCCGCGATCGTTAGCGCCGACGGGTCGTTTCGGCAAGTTGGTGGAAGATGCGGTCGAGACGACGTTGCGGGCGGAATGTCTTTCCGCCCGAGAAGTTTCCGGTTATGTCGGGCTTTATTTTCTAATCGGCTATCTCTATGGATCGTTGGTTAGTTTCCCCGGCGGCAACGGACTAATCACCGAGCGCTTGCAGGAACGGCTCGGTTGCCGATCGCAATGCGCACTTAAGAAGAACGCACGTGTCGATGCGGTGCAACACGACGGTGCTCGATATCAAATTTATTTTGAGCAAGACGGTCAACGTTTGACAGTATCCGCCGGCAGCGTGATTTGGGCGGCACCGAAATTTTCCGCGCTGCAAGCCATCGACGATTTACCGGCGGGTCAGCGCCAAGCGATCGGGCAAATCGAGCATCGTGACTATTGCATGGCCAACGTGTTTCTTGAGAAAGCGGCTGCAAAAAAATATTTCGGGGGTTATCTCATCGAAACCCATGTCACCGGCAAATATCCCAACGACTGGTGTCGCAGCGGCGCGTGTTTGGTGGCGAACTGGATGGACAGCGCCTGCACTGACGACATCGGTGTGCTAACGCTGCTCAAACCGGTCGCGCGCGAGGCGGACCAAGGCAAGCTGACGCTATCGACGTTTGACGACTTGCAGCGATCTACTTATTTGGAAGCGTGTGAATTGTTGCAGGCGATGGGGATTGCCACCGACCTGATTCAGGACATCAAGATCTGGCGTTGGCCGCGTAGCTTGGTGATCGCCAAGCGGGGTCAGATGAAAGACGACGTGTTTGTGCGCGCGTCGCATCCGCACCGAGGTATCTTTTTTGCCAACCAGGACAGCATCGGCATCGGCAATCTCGAAAGTGCGATTGCGGCGGGATGCAGCGCGGCGGCACAGGCGGAAGAACATATGACGCGTGAATCGGGACACATCCCGCTCCAACAAGGAGTTGATTCCGAGCAGCTAATCCCATGAACAGCGGTCGTTACGTAGTAGAAATTACTGGAACCGCCGATGACAGCGTCGAACGTCTTGGCGGTAAGGGAAAATCGCTCAACACATTAGTTCGCGCGGGATTTTCGGTGCCGCGGGCGTATTGCGTCACTGCCGACGCTTACCAAATGTTTTTGAAGACATCGGGGATTGAACGCTGGATCGACGGCTTGAGTTCATTCGATCTCGATACCCATGCAGAGATTCGCCGCCGCATCGAACAAGCGGAAATTCCTTTCGACCTTCGACACGCTATTGTCGATGTCTATCAAGCGATCGGCGGCGAGTCGGTAGCGGTACGTTCTTCCGCGGTCGATGAAGATGGCGCGTTGCGTTCGTTCGCCGGACAGTTCGACAGTTTCCTGTACGTGAAGGATGCGTGCGCTGTGGTAGACAGCGTAAAGCGCATTTGGGGTTCGTTGTGGGATCGGCGTGCGCAAACTTATCGTCGTCACCAAGCGGTGGCGGGCGCGGCTGCCGACAGCAAGACCGGCATCGCCGTTGTCATACAGGCGATGGTCGACGCCGATGTCGCTGGCGTTTTGTTCACTGCTGATCCTATCGACGGCGATTCCACGCGCACGATTATTGAATCGTGCTGGGGTGTGGGCGAGGGCGTGGTCGCGGGAAAAGTGTCGACCGACACCTATGTCGTGCGCAGCGACCACTTTGCGGTCGCGGATTGTTCGGTGCGGCAAAAATGGACGATGTCCGCGCCCGGACTTGCCGGCGGTGTCGTGACGCAGGAAACGCCGCCGCAGTGGGTTTCGGCGAGAACGTTGACCAATGCCAAGGCGATCGAGCTTGCCGTTCAAGCCGACGCGATTCGCAAACATTATGGTCAGGACGTCGATATCGAGTGGGCGATCAAGGACGAAAAAATTTGGATCTTGCAGGCGCGGCCGATCACGATAACGGCGTCGAAGCCGGGCGCGAAGATTTATGCCGATGCCGAGGAAACCGATCCGCGCATTCGCGACCAGGCGATGTTCTCGCGTTTGGATACCGGCGAGATCGTGACCGGCTTGATGACACCGCTCGGCCTTTCGTTCTGCCGGTTCTATCAGCACCATATTCACGGCCCGTCGGTGAAGACGATGGGGCTGCGCGATATCGGCAACTCGCAACACTACATGGGTTACCTTCAGGGGCACGTGTATTTGAACATCTCCGCGTCGGCGCACTTGCTGACGCAGTGCCCGCCAACGCATGAGCCGATGAAATTCACCCAACGTTATGCCAATGACGAGGTGGATTTATCGGCTTACGTCAATCCTTACGGCACGCCCATTTCCGGATTTCGGTATTTGAAAAGCGGTCTGTATTGGTTGGTGATTCAGCTTCGCAACATGCTCACCGCCGGTCGCACGGTGAGGAAAATGCTGGTGTTGCGCGAGCGCGAGACGGCGCGTTTCCGCGGGCTGAATCTCGACGCCATGAGCCTGTCAGCGCTCGATGCGGAACTGAAACGCGTCGACCATTTTTTTCTGATCGGAAGCGCCGCCTACATGCCGTTTTTTCTACAGTCGTTCGCGCTATACGACGCGCTGACCGAGCTGTGCAGTAAGTGGCTCAACGGCGAAGGACAGGGATTGCAGAACCGCATCAAGGCGGCGATGAATAATCTTCGGACGATTGAAGTGACTCGTGGAATAGTCGCATTGACCGAGACGGTCAATGCGTCGCCCGCGTTGCGACAGTTGTTCCTGGATACGAGTACCGACGATCTGATCGAGACGTTGGAACGTGATAACGAAGGTCACGCATTCCTGGCGGAAGCGTTGGCGCCGTTCCTGAAAGAATTCGGTACGCGTGCACGGCAAGAGTTCGAATTGAGCATCCCACGTTGGAGCGACGACCCTACCTATATTCTGCAGGTGATTCGCTTGTATCTCGCCAAGGAAGTTCGGATTGAAGCGCAGCTTGGCGCAACTGATGCGGCGAGAGAAAAAGATACCGCACAATTATTGGCCAAGTTGCCGTTCAAGATACGCGTTTTGTTCAAGCTCATCGTCTCGGCTTATGGCAAAAATGCGGAACGCCGGGAAGCCGTGCGGCCCACGTTCATTGCGCATACCTGGTTTTATCGAAAGATCATCGTCGAGGTGCTTAGCCGATTGGAGCGGCAAGGCGTCGTCGCTGTGAGCGATCTGCCCTATATCGATTTCAACGAATTCCGGACCTACGTTTCCGGGAAGAAGTCGGCCGCGGAGGCGTTCTCGAAAGCGCTGATCGAGCGCAACCGGCGCCAGCACCTGGTGAATAGGCACAGCAAGGAGCCACCGATGGTAATCATCGGTGGCTATACACCGACACGCGAGACTACCGCAACGGTCGCGGTCGACGGCGGTGTCAACGTGATAGTTGGCCTCGGTGCAAGTCCGGGTGTGGCGGTGGCGCGAGCGCGCGTGATTACCGACTTGAACCGGCAAATCGATGAGTTTCAGCACGGTGAAATTCTGGTGACGCGCTTTACCGACGCGTCGTGGACGCCGCTGTTTGTGTTGGCCGCGGGTGTCGTCGCGGATGTGGGTTCGACGTTATCGCACAGCTCGATCGTCTCGCGCGAATTCGGCATTCCCGCCGTGGTGAACACAAAAACCGCCACGCAAACTATCAACACCGGCGATTTGATTTATCTGGACGGCAACGCCGGGCTCGTGCGCATCGAAGAACGCGGCAAACACCCGGCGGTGCCGGCAACTGATGTGGAACGAAGAATTGGCATGTCCGCGCATGCGGTTCTTCCGTAACGACATGACCATGGATACGACAATTGCCATCGTCGCCGTAACGCGTAGCCGTTACTTTTTTGAAGCGCTCGTGGGAATGTTGAAAGATCTGTGCGACCAGGCCCATCTGGGCCTGACGATCCACGCCGACATCGACTATTTGCTGTCACCGCCCGAAATGTCGCCGGTGTATCGTGAGGCCAGAGAGAAAGCGCTGCGCTTTTTGCGGATCAGTGAGGAACCCATTTCGATCGCGTTGATTCAGGCCGAATCGCTCGACCACGCAGTAAATAAAATCGTTGATATGTCTGCGGCCGAATTAGGCAAACCGCTTCGGGTCGGCTTAGTTTGCGTAGATTATGCCGATCCATTGGCGGCGGATATCGATTCGTTGAAGATCGATCGACAACTGACGGCTTTCTATGATCGTTTGCGCCAGTCGTCGATTCTGTTCTATCGGCAGTTCGCCTCGGCTGTATTTACCCGACAACGAAAGACGCAGCTTCATTTTCAACCGATGGAGTACATCCACTGTGTGTTGCCGGACGATCGATCGCTATTGCAGGCGGAGTTGTTGTGCTTGTGGATGGATTTTTTCGAACTGAGCTATACCAATCGCCTGGTAAAGCCACAGGCGAAGGCCGTGTCCAACAATACGTTGGGGGCGAAGCTCATCGAATTCATGTCGCAACGAGCGGGTGCGGATTGGTTGGGTTTTTATTACACCGGTTCGCTCGTTTCCAACCTGATTAACTATTTCGAAGTGGAAGCCGGCCGGCGTGGTGTACTGATGTTGCGCGGACCCAGTGAGCACAGCTTGGCCTGTGGTGCGATGGCGAACTGGCAGTTGTACCGCAAACCGTTCGTGATCATCGTTACTAGCGGCATGATCGATGAATTCAAAGGGACGATGGCTAACTTGCGCGAGGCGCGTGCGAAGGGATTCATCGTTTGTGCCGAGAACCGCGCCGAACAGTGGTTTGCGTTTCAAGGCACCGTGTCGCGCGATGAGGATACGCGCGAAGTGCTGCGCGCTCGGCGCATCCCCCATGTTTACTTGGATAGCGTCGATCGGCTGGTGCAGGACTTACAGAAGGCGGCCGAGCTTTACGACGCCAATGAAGGTCCGGTTGTGATCCTGGCTACGCAAGCGGTGCTGGATGCCAGCGGTCATATCGACTTGGCGTTTCCGGGTAGTCGTCCGCGACCGACTAGTCTACCCCCGGCGATAGGATCGACGTCGGCGGTGCTCGACGAGGTGATGCGGATCATCAACGACGGTCCTCCTCGGCTGCTTTGGCAGTGCGGTGCGATAAATGATGAGGAACTGAAACTTAGTTTATCTATCGCCGATCGTGCCGGGATCGCGCTGGTCGACTCGCTGATCCACCCCGGTTCGATTCCCAAGTTCGTTGACGGGAAGCGTAACCGAAATTATCTCGGCACATTGGCGGCATACGGATATAGTCCGCGCGTTTACAGTTATCTTCATACCCGCGAAAAAATCAATCCGACCGCGGATCAATGTTTGTTCTTTCTCAAGAGCAAGCTTTCGCAAATTGCGACACCATTTTCCGAAGGGCGCCTTGCGCGCAAGCTGAATATTGTGCAGCTGACTAGCAATGCGGATCATATCGCGCCGTTCGCGGATTATCCGTTGGTGATGAGCTATCGCGCGTTCTTGGAATACGTCGATGCGCATCTCGACGTATCGCCGGCATTGAGAGATAGGCGTTATCGGATCATGGACGCCGTACCGGACGCGCCATCGGATGTGGTGAGCCGGCTACCGAAAATACCGATGAGCCCGAACTATTTCTTTCATCGCCTGAATGGGTTGATAGAAAAGTTGATCGTCGAGCGCAACTACGATTACACGGGCATGTATGACGTCGGCCGTTGTGGCAGCTCCGCTGTTAGAAATATCGCCAGAACCCGGCACGGATTTTCCGGCTGGTATGGACGGGCATTGATGGGCGATGCGTTGCAAGCCACGTTAAGTGTGGCGTACACCAGTCCGGTCGATGTCCTCGCTTTTGTCGGTGATGGTGCCAAAGGACTGGTACCGGACGTGCTGCCCTGTTTCGTGGAGAATGCGCTGTATTACCCGGAACGGATGAACAAGAACATCACCATTTTTTATTTCCTCAACGGCGGCCATTCCATTATCAATACCTATCAAGAACGCATTCTGTTTAAACAGACGTCGCGACAGATGCGACTCGTCAACATTTTTTCGGATGATTGGGAGGGGGAGGTTGCCGGTCTGAAAGTAAATTGCCGCACCTTGAACACGTTCGATTCGGAAATATTGACGGCCGCATTGCTCAAGCGGGGTTGCATTAATCTGTTTTCCGTAGTCGTGTCGCATAACAGCGAGGGTGACGGTCTTAGCCTGGCGACCGCGACCGGATGGCAACGCGACGCGTTGACAGTGAGCGACGACATATCGTCGATCGAAGCGGAAACAGCTTAAGGGAGTTCTGATTAATTGCCTGTTTGTCATTCCCGCCTTCGCGGGGATGCTTGGGTAAATCAGAAGTTACTTGTAACTAATACCAGAGAAAATCATGAAATTCGGATTTATTGCGCATCCTACATCGGTCGACCTGAAGCGGTATGTGAAGATGCTCGACCTGCTGGAGCGAACCGCGAGCGATCTCCAAAGCGGATATCAGCGAGATGTTTGGCATCAGCGAAATCTCGTTCCGTTCGTCGATTTTGGTCAAATTCGCTCGGCCAGCTCGGCTGTCTGCGAGGGTATGGTGAGCTACATGCCCCTTACTGCTGAAGAAATGCTGGCGTCGGTGCACCAGGTGCAAGCCAGGATTTTGGCGGGCATCGACTCGTTGCGAGATCGGGGCGCACAGTTGGTCGGACTCGGAGGATTCACCTCCATCATCGGTAACCGCGGACTCGATACCTCCCGCGACGCATCGCTGCCGGTGACTAGCGGCAATTCACTAACGGCGTATGCGGGCTATAGCGCGTTATGTCAGGTGTTGGATTGGCTGATGTTGGTGCCGAAGGAGACGCGTATAGGGATCGTCGGCTATCCCGGTTCCATCGGCTTGGTAATGGCGAAGTTGTTGCTGGCAATGGAATGTCAGGTAGAGCTGGTGCACAAAGGAAGCGGCGCCAAACGAGAATCGTTATTGGAACATCTTCCCGCCAAGTGGCGTGATCAAGTAACGCTGACTGAGCGTGTCGAGGATTGTATCGCCGCGAACCGTTTGTTGGTCGCCGCGACTTCTGCCGGCGGCGTGATCGATCCCGCGCGATTGTTGCCGGGCGCGATCGTCATCGATATCGCCTTGCCGCGCGATGTACCGTCGATGCCTTATTCGCGCAGCGATGTGCTGGTAATAGATGGGGGTTGTGTCAGTGCATCGCCCAAGGTCCGAATGGGCGGTGAATTTTTAAACATGGGTATTAAACAGCAGATCAATGGGTGTCTGGCCGAGACGATGGTATTGGCGCTGGAGGAACGTGCCGAATGTTTTTCGATAGGCCGCACCTTGGCACCGGAGAAGGTGCTCGAAATCGGCAAGCTCGCACAGTCTCATGGCTTCGAGGCATTTCCGCTGGCGTCGTACGGTCAGCGCATCGATAAGGAACTGATAAAAAGTTTCCGCGGTTTTCATCACACCGCTAAGCCCGATCGCGGCGACAAACAAAATCCGAATCGGCGCGCGCAGACAGCGCAGCGGTATCGCCATCACATCAATCCGGTAATGGCAGATTTTCTCGGCATGCAGCATTGCGACCGGGTGTTCGATCGCGCCGAGAAATGCACGCTGACCGACACCGACGGCAATCCGTTTCTCGATATGGTTTCCGGCTACGGTTGCTTGAACTTGGGTCACAATCCCCAGTGTGTCACCCAAGCTATTCAGGACTACCTCGGTCAGATGAAGCCGAATTTCGTCCAATACGTTTCGTTACCGCAAGAAACCTCCAGGCTCGCCGAGCGGCTCTGTGAAATAGCGCCGGGAAATCTGCAGCGGGTATTTTTTAGCAACTCCGGAACGGAAGCGGTGGAGGCCGCACTGAAAACCGCCAGGGCCGCCACCGGACGTCCGCGTTTTGTGTATGCGCAGAACAGCTATCACGGCAAAACCTTGGGGGCTCTTTCTGTTACCGGCCGGGAAAAGCACCAAAAGCATTTCAAACCGTTGGTAGCGGGTTGCACGTCGACACCGTTCGGCGACCTCGATGCGCTCACGCGCGAGCTGGCATCGATGGATGTTGCGGCGTTTATCGTCGAGCCGATTCAAGGAGAGGGCGGTGTGCGCGTGCCGGCGGCGGGTTATCTCGCCGGTGCTCAGGAAGTGTGTCGTCGCACCGGAACTTTGTTCATCGTCGACGAAATTCAAACCGGTTTGGGTCGCACCGGCCGGATGTTCGCCAGCGAATGGGACGGACTCGAGCCGGATATCTTGGTGCTGGCAAAATCGCTTTCCGGCGGTGTCATTCCTATCGGCGCCACGCTTAGCACCGCGTCGGTATGGGACGCCGCGTATGGGACGGCGGATCGATTCGCGCTTCATACCTCCACCTTCGGCGGCGGCAATATCGCCGCTGTCGCCGGGTTGGCGGCGATTGACGGCGTGTTGGAGCAGCGATTGCCGGAGCGGGCGGAGCGTCTCGGCGACTATTTCAAATCGGAGCTTGAGCGCGCGACCGCGAACTATCCGTTCATTACCGAGATTCGTGGCAAGGGCCTGATGCTGGGAATTCAGTTCGACAATAACTTCAAAGGCGCAATCCGGGCTTGCGCCAACGAGTTGGGCACGCGCTTTTCCGGTAATTGGCATCTGACCTATCAATTTTTTCCGGATGAGGTCAAGCAGCACCTGAATTCGGCAATCGACAAAATGGAAGAAACGTTTAGCGAAATGTTCTGTTTGCGCTTCGTCACCAAGCTTGGCAACGATCACAATATTCTTACGTTTGTAACGGCGAACAGTTCGACGGTGATTCGGATTCAGCCGCCATTGGTCATCGAGCAGCGCGAGATCGATCGTTTTGTTAAGGCGTTTGCCGCCGTTTGTGAAGACATGTCCAGCTTTTTAAATTAAGAGATGTGCCAGTCCGACATAACTTGTGATAACAGAAGCCTCTTCTCTCCCGGTTCATCGGCAACCGCAGTGACTTCCGTGTTGCTCCCGGAGATCGCCATAACAGAGTGGTCGGAGCCGTCGGCGTCGATAGTTTGCGCGACGATCGATCTGGAGAAATTTCGCCGCGACTGGTTTATCGACGAACGACTCCCACCGTTGTTAATCGAATCGCTGACGGTGGATGAGATACACCAGTTCGAGCGCTTCCCGATTCAAAAGCGCCGGCTCGAATGGTTGGCCGGACGGTTGGCAGCCAAATACGCACTCCGTCATTTCCGGGGTGGATCATCAGCACTTTCGGCGACGACAATCCGCCGTCAGCAAAATGGCCGCCCTTTTATTGACGACCAAACCTACCTCTCGATCAGTCATTGCCGACGTTACGCGGTTGCCGCCATTGGCAATGTTCCGCTCGGAATAGATACGGAGTTATGCGCCGCGGTGCGGGCGCAAAGCCTTTCCGAGTTGGTGCTCGCGACTGAAGTGGCAGCGGTGATGACGACGAGACAATGCGACAACCAACAGGCGCGGACACTCATCTGGTCGTTGAAAGAAGCGCTGTATAAAGCCTGTGGCGAAGGGAGCTTCGCCGCCTTCGCGCAAAACATTTTCCTAACGGATTGGCAGGAACCGGTTTCACCACGATGGCAATGCCACGAGGCGAATGCACTCGCCGATCCTCGCCATTGGTGCGTGCAAAGCCGATTAACCGATGCTGGTGTAAATGTACTTGTCTATCGCAGCGGGCAGGAATGGCAGCTTTAGCTTGCTAGCCCGACTTTTTACGTACATCGCCGTATCACGAAGACGAAGCCCTGGTGACCAACCCCACAGGATGCCGACCACGCAGGGTAACAACGCGGCGTAGAGTCTTGTCACCGGCGGCATACCAGCGAGCGTGGCGTAGGCTTTGTGCTATCGATGCTCGGCACTTGTCGGAAACCCAATCGCGGAACAAATTTAGAAAGACTGGCTCACTCGAAGAACACCAGTGATTGCAGCGGCGGCAGTTGCGAACGTGTAGCCATTAGCAGTCTTAATGGACAAATGAGGAATTCGCATCTTCACACGTCAAAAATAGCAGATAGGCTATCTTTAATACGACGCTACTTTATACGTTATTTTTTTACCACGGAGATTCATGAATCGATCTCAGCCTAATATTCTGTTGTTGATGGCAGATCAGTTAACCACCAACGCATTGCGTATCTACGGTAACTCGGTCAGCAAAACGCCTCACATCGATGCTCTCGCCGCCCAGGGAGTTGTGTTCGACGACGCCTACAGTAACAGCCCGTTATGTACGCCGGCGCGTTACGTGTTCATGACCGGCAAGCTACCATCGAGAACCGGCGGTTACGACAATGCGGCAGAACTACCGTCTGAGGCGCTGACCTTCGGTCACTATTTGCGCCATGCCGGCTATCGCACCATCTTGTCCGGCAAGATGCATTTTTGTGGCGCTGACCAATTGCATGGTTTTGAAGAGCGTCTTACCACCGATATCTATCCGGCGGATTTCGGCTGGACGCCGGATTGGGATCATCCGAAGGTACGACCGAGCTGGTATCACAACATGAGTTCGGTCGTCGACGCTGGCCCATGCTTGCGCACTAATCAACTCGATTTTGACGAAGAAGTGGTGTTCGCTGCGCAGCAGTGCAGCGCGATCCACGGGTGCTGGACGCGTATCTGGCGGGCGCGAACATCGACGCAGCGGAGGAGATCGCGTTGGTCGGCAGCAACGGCGTTGGTAAGAGCACCATTCTCAAAGCGATCTGCGCCCTCGTGCCGCTCAAGCAGGGTCACATTGTTTATGACGGTGCCGATATCAAAGGCGTTCCGGCTTACAAGCTGGCGCGCGGCGGTATGGCATTCGTGCCGCAGGGGCGCGGCATCTTTGGCCAATTGACTGTCGCCGAGAACCTTGCCGTCGGTGCGTATGCCCGCAATGACAAGGCGTCGGTTAAGTCCGACATCGAACGCGTATACGCACGCTTTCCGTTGTTGAAAGAACGTTACAAGCAATCGGCTGGCACGCTGTCCGGCGGCGAGCAACAGATGGTCGCCATCGGTCGCGCGCTCATGAGTCGACCAAAAATGTTGCTGCTCGATGAACCGACCATGGGTCTCGCACCGATCATGGTGCGGAAGATCTTCAATGTCATCACCCAGATCGCACGTGACGGAGTGACGGTATTGCTGGTGGCGCAGAGCGCGAAGCTCGCGCTTCAAGTGAGTGATCGCGGTTATGTCATGGATAGCGGCAGCATTGTGTTGACGGACTCGGCGGCGGCGTTGTTGACCAATCCCCAGGTACGTTGGGCGTACATGGGGGAATAGTAATCCCAAGAGCGAGCTCCTCGCCACGACATTTCACAGCAGAAGCGGATGCGCCGTCGGCGCGAACGTCGTCTCCATTTAATGCGAAAACTTTCTAAGCCAATTCCAATTTTTCGAGGACAGCGTAATGGAAGAGCAATATTCAGGTGAGCCAGATCGACACGGGCTCGCCGCTCACGGACTTACCGAGCTAGGCGAAGTGCATTGGAACCTTTCCGTCCCCGTGCTTTACGAGCACGCGCTTCGTCGCCACGAAGGTGTTGTTGCCGCCGACGGCCCGTTAGTCGTACACAGCGGCCGCTCCGCTAACGATAAATTTATCGTCCGCGAACCCTCGACCGACCGGCAAATTCGTTGGGGCAAAGTTAATCGACCCCTCATAAAGGTAGTAGGCGCCAATGTGAGCCAAGGGGCAGTACCATCTATTCTTGACAGAGAGTTCGTTATAACGAACAATATACGAATATAAACTTTAAAAGTTCGTAAAAACGAACATGACTACCAACCTCTTTTCCGCCTCAGATTTCGGCGCCGCCTTCCGCGCCAACCGCCTCGCGCGACGCAAGACCCAGCAATGGGTTGCCGCACGCGTCGGTTGTCGGCGTCAAACCATTGCCGATTTGGAGGCGGGGAAGAACGTCGAGTTTTACACAGTGCTCGCGGCGTTGGCCGCTTTGGATAAGGGGCTTACCATCGTCGATGCGCGCCTTGAACTTGATCGCTTGAACGAGTTGCTGGATGAGCCCGCAGAAGATTAAACGTCTG
Source organism: Gammaproteobacteria bacterium (assembly GCA_016199745.1). Lineage (NCBI taxonomy): Bacteria > Pseudomonadati > Pseudomonadota > Gammaproteobacteria > Gammaproteobacteria bacterium. The sequence continues at coordinate 36,386 of JACQFZ010000043.1, read as the reverse complement.
ATCGTTTCGACCCCACAAGGGGAATCGGGTGCGCTCGATCGCGAGTCCCGCTACGTGTTCAACTATTCCACCGGCGATCACTCCTGCGAGGTGTCGCTGACGATGCCGATCCGGGCGGAGAGCTATGCGTCGACGACGCTTCTGCCGGTGTTCGCCATGAACCAACCTGAGGGTTGGTTATACCGCCAAATCGTCGAGCGCATGGCGAAGCACGAAACCATCGACGACATGAAACTCTTGTCGATCGTTGGCGGTAACCAAGTTGGGCGACTGACCTTTGCATTACCTGGGGAGTCGCGATCGCGCCCGAAACCGCAGGTAGGGCGTGACGAACTGCTGACGCGCGAACCGACCCGAGCACTTTTTAATTTTCTCGTTGAGACCTATTTCGAGTCCGGCATCTCCGGCGTGCAGCCAAAGGTCATGATTCCGGACGCTGAAAAACCGCTGCCGCATCGGGCCACTGTCGCCCAATCCGATCTGATCGTGAAGTCCGGCGGCGACGAATTTCCGTTCCTCACGCAAAACGAATTCTTATGCATGGACGCCGCGCGGCGCGCGGGCATCCGCGTGCCCAACTTCTGGCTTTCGAACGATGGCGGTCTGTTTGTTATGGAACGCTTCGACCTCAACGAGGGCAGGTCGTTCGGTTTCGAGGACATGGCCGTGCTGATGGGTAAAGCACCGGATACGCAGGGTAACTACAAGTATCAAGGCAGCTACGAAGCCATCGCCCGTTTCATCCAAGCCTTCTGTCGCGATGGCGAAGGTTTGGAAAGCCGCCAGCGGTTTTTTGAATACGTCGCGTTGTCGGTGATGGTGCGTAACGGCGATGCCCATCTGAAAAACTTTGGCTTGCTCTATGAGCGCCCAGTGGCGGCGTCACCGACGCTGGCGCCGCTGTACGATGTGGTCACGACGACCGTCTACGACTACGTCGACCACCGCACCCGCCGGTCGATGGTCGATCGTACCTTGGCACTGAAGCTCAACAAGCAAAAGACGTATCCGTCACGTGACGAACTCTTGCGCTTCGGTGCTGATATCTGTCACGTCCGCCACCCCGCGTACGTCATCGATCGTATCGCCAGCGCCATGACCGAAACGCTGGCGGCGAATCGGTCGCGCGTCGAGGCGCGCTTTCTACAACACCTGACCCAGGAATGGGATGGCGGACGTCTTTCGGTCGAACCCAATCGTCAGTACGTCTCGACGCTCTCACTGGACGATGCTTCCCCGTCCGATACGCCGGATGACGATAGCGTGCCGAAACCGTGAGCGATTTGCCTCCTCCAAAGCTATTCCAACTTGTAACTGTGAGCCACATGATCACGACGACGATTCCCCTCTGGCGCGGCGATCCCAAGTTGGAGCACAGCGACCGACCGGACTACAGGTTCGAGGAAGAGCCGGCTATCCGTATAATTTGTTTGAAGAACACGACAACACCAATCAACAATCGGGTCTTTAACCGCGATAATAGCAAACCATATATTCACAGGTGTCATTCTGCTCAGCCATCGGTTCGCCGATGACATCGCCATCACCACGGCGGACGCTCGACCAACTGATATATTGGGACGGAGTGTCGAGTTACCGCGATTGAGAAATAGGCGGTCCGAAAACAAGAAAAAATTGCATGATTGAGCAAGCGTTGATAATCCCAAGGAGGTACCACGATTGCACGTCGCGACCGTCGGTGTACTTTGTTGAGCTCGTGCGATGCCAATGATTGTCGCCCAGCGCACAGGTCGTTATTTGGGTATTCTTCTGTTCTTGCTTGTCACCAGCGTCTTCGCCGTGTGGCAGACGTGGGGTTACGCAGAGCGGGGCGCGGTAGCCGAACTGCAGCGAGTCGGTGAGCATCGGCTGGAGCTTTATGCGCAGACCCTCCGTGGCGCTATCGACCGTTTCAGCCCGCTGCCGTTGCTGTTGTCGAATCACCCAGACATCGTTACCGCCCTGAAGATCAACCGCTCAGCGCTCAATGAGCGTGCCAGTCGTTTACTTGAGCGTACCAACGCCGAAGCAGGCACCGACGAGTTGTTTATTCTCGACGCGGCAGGCGTTGTCCGCGCATCAAGCAACTGGCGTAGTCCGCACAATGTTGTCGGCACAGACGTTGGTTTTCGTCCGTACCTTACCGAAACGACATTAGGGCACGGTCGCGGATTCTTCGGGATTGACGCGGCGACCGGCGAGCCCGGTTTCTATCTATCGCGATCTATCGTCGATGCAGAGAAACCGATTGGCGCCGTTATCGTCAAGATCAATCTGGATCCTATCGAAGTCGCGTGGACCGCAAGCCTCGAATCGGTGATGCTGGTCGACAGCGATGGTGTGGTTCTGCTTGCGAGCCATGACGAGTGGAAGTATCGCTCGTTGGCGACGCTAGCTGAGTACGCCGGCAAGCGCGGCCACGTGAGTCGCGAATTCATTAATCGCAAGATCTTGCCACTTGAACTAACCGTCGAACGCCGCCTGGCGCCTGGAACGCACGTCATCCGCTTGTTAACCCAGGTTGCCTCTTGGCGCAATCGCAATCCGCGCTATCTTGTCCAGGAACGCGAGTTGGCCGAGTTTGACTGGAAACTGTTTTATCTGTCCGATTTCGCGCCGGTACGAGAGCGTATTACGCATATGGTTTATATCGCGGTTTCCGTGGCGATATTGATCGTGTTACTAGCGTTGTTCCTGCGCGAGCGCCAACTTAAGATCCGTTTGCGTTTGCACGCTAAGGATGAACTCGAGAGCCGCGTAGCGCTGCGTACGCAGGAACTGCGAATTGCCAACGAGCGCCTGCGCCAGGAGGTGGTCGACCGCGAGCAGGCAGAACGCGAGCTCAAGGAGGCACAGGAAGAGTTGATCCAGTCCGGAAAGTTGGCAGCCCTCGGCCAGCTTTCCGCCGGTATTGCGCACGAACTCAATCAGCCGCTTGCCGCGCTGCGCACCTATATGGCGAGCTTGCGGTTACTATTGGGGCAAGGCGAACAGGAACAAAGTGAGCGACATCTGCGTGCTATGTCCGACCTGACGGAGCGCATGGGTCGCATCACGTCGCATCTAAAGATTTTCGCTCGCAAGAGCCCTGGCGTGTTGCATCCGACGGCGTTGCAGACTGCTATCGATCGCGCTGTCACCCTGATCGACGCCAAGCGGCGTTTGCACGCCGTCGAGTTGCAGCTGAACTTGCCGCAACAGGCGTTGTTGGTGCTGGCCGATGAAGTGCGCCTGGAGCAGGTGTTCGTCAACCTGCTGAGCAATGCCATCGACGCCACGGCTAATGTCGGACATCGCCTTATCATAATAGAAGCAACGATCGGCGATGGACGCGCCATCGTCAGTGTTGCCGACTCTGGTTCCGGCATAGCGCCTACCGACCTACCGCGCTTATTCGATCCTTTTTTTACTACCAAGGAAGTGGGGCGGGGCCTCGGCTTGGGGCTATCGATTTCCTATGGCATCGTCACCGACCTCGGTGGCACCCTACGTGTGGCCAATCGCAGTGGCGGTGGCGCCGTCTTTACCCTTACCATTCCGTTGCATACCGCGGTGGAAACACGTTCATGAATCAACATCCCGTCGTCTACTTCGTTGATGACGAAGCGCCAATGCGCGAGTCTGTACACAGTTGGCTCACGCTTTCTGGATTCGAAATAAAAACTTTCGAGTTGCCGGAAGTGCTGCTGGGCGAAATCAATCGCGATTGTCGCGGCGTGTTGCTATGCGATGTCAAAATGCCCGGCATGGACGGTCTCGAGCTGCTGCGGCGTATCCAATCTTTGGATGCTGATTTGCCGGTGGTGTTGATCACTGGCCACGGTGAGATTGCCATGGCAGTCGAGGCCATGCGGATCGGTGCCTACGACTTCATTGAAAAACCGTTCGATCCGGAAAAGTTGATCGATGTATTGCGCCGGGCCGGCGAGAAACGCCGATTGGTGATCGAAGTGCGGCGTTTGCGCGAGCAGATCGATTCGCAGAATGGTGTCGAGGGCCGATTGCTCGGGATCTCCAAGGGGATGGAGCAATTGCGGCACAGCGTCCTCAAGCTGGCGGCGACCACGGTAAATGTTCTCATCAACGGCGAAACCGGCAGCGGTAAGGAATTGGTGGCGCGTTGTCTGCACGATTTCAGTACGCGCCGTGATCGGCCGTTTGTTGCCATCAACTGCGCCGCCATACCCGAGTCCATTTTTGAAAATGAACTCTTCGGTCATGAAGGTGGTGCGTTTACCGGTGCCACGCGTCGGCGGATAGGCAAGGTGGAGCACGCCAGTGGCGGCACGTTGTTCCTCGATGAGATCGAGAGCATGCCGCTCAATCTTCAAGTCAAGCTATTGCGGGTGCTGCAGGAAAGCGAAGTGGAGCGGCTCGGATCCAACCAATCGATTTCCGTGGACCTGCGCGTGGTGGCCGCGAGCAAGGCTGATTTGCGCGCGTTGTCTACGGCCGGACGATTTCGTGCCGACTTGTACTATCGCCTTGGCGTGGCCGAGTTGCGCATTCCTGCGCTGCACCAGCGCAAGTCTGATATTCCGCTGCTATTCGAATATTTCTGTGCCCGCGCTGCCAGGATTCACAACGTCGAGGTTCAACCACCGACAGCTAACGATCTGCGTGCGTTGGTCGACTATGACTGGCCGGGTAATATCCGTGAGCTACGCAACGTCGCCGAGCGTTATGTGCTTGGAATTGGTACCGGCGTCGATTGGTTGGTGCCGTCGGCCGTTACGGTTCAGACAAGCGCTGACAATTCAGCGTCGCAAAACGGCGCCACCGACAATCTCGCCGATCAGGTGCGCCACTTTGAGCGCCGTGTCATCGAGCAGGCGCTGATTCGCCACAAAGGCAATATCAAGGCGGTGCTCGACGAACTCGACATACCGCGCCGTACCTTGAACCAGAAAATGATTACCTACGGATTAGCGCGCCGAGACTTTCGCCATTGAATTTATGGAATCAGACGTTACGCAGCGGCGCGATCTCCTTTGTCGATAATGCCTCGTCGGTAAATACGCGAAAGCCGATCTCCGGGCGGTAACCGTGAATCTCGCGCGTATCGAGCGCTTCCATAAACGCGAGGATCTGCTTGCTGATGAGCTGTCCGGGTAATAGCACCGGGAAGCCGGGCGGGTAGGGAATCACGAATGCCGCCGACACGAGCGTCCGACCCATCGCCACCTGCCGCTCAAGATCCGCCAACGTGATATAACGACACAAGCTCTCGTCGTGCGACATGAAGTACGCCTTGCGGATGTCGCCATCCGTTGTCGATGGATCGCCGCGAAATTGCCAGTGAAACTCGCTGAAGTTCGGCAGCGGTGGCTGTCGCTGGGTTAGCGTTTCTATCCGCTCTCGATGCCGGCCTAGCTCCGCTGGGCTCATGTTATCGGTGCGTTGATCGAACGTGAGGGCAAGCTTCGCCAACACTTCAATCAAGTACGCGACCGCGCTGCGCGTGGTGCCGATGTTGGTCATGAACAGCACAGTATTACGCGAGGTCTTATTAATCTGGATGCCGAACATATCCATCAAGTACTCGTGCTTGAGAGTGTCGCCGTCGATGCCGGTCCCGCCGATATAGAGCGTCAGGCGCGTGGGATCGATTACAAACTCATCGCTCCGCCAGCACTGCTCCATGCATGTCCAGGACTGGTCTGAGTCGAAATATCTATCGACGCCGGGTGGTCGAAATTCCGCTGGAATCAGATCGGTGGGAGTAAGAAAGCGGAAATACTTTTTTATCAACGGATGCGTCGCGATCCGTTTTCGCAGCGTCATTGCGTGGTTTAATTGTATTTGCACTAATTCGTAGCCTTCGAGTTCAACTTGTCGACGGCCGACGTCGAGCGACGCCAATATTTGATAGTTGGGCGAGGTCGACGTGTGTGTCATGTACGCTTCGCGAAACGCAACCTCGACCTTTTTTTTGAAGTCCTGGTCGTATATGTGAATCATCGATCCTTGTCGTAGCGCCGTCAGTGTCTTGTGAGTCGACTGTGTCACATACACACGTACCCGTGCCGTCATCGGGTCGGGGACGAGTCGCGTGGACAACCATCGCGCGTCGTCCGCGGTATCGCCGAACGATTCCTTGAAATCGAGATAGCGTCGGTGATAGTCGGGATCGGCGAAGCGTTCGCGCAGTTGTGCGGCGGCGCCCATGCCGGTGCGCCGGCGATAGGTCGGATGAAACCCGGCGAACGCGAACCACGCCTCGTCCCACAGGAAGATCAGATCCGATTTAATAGCGAGACATTCCTCCATGACGCGCTCAACGTCATACACGACGCCGTCGAAGGTGCAGTTGGTTAGCAGTATGAGCTTGACCCGATCGAGCTTGCCGGCACGGCGAAATGCAAGCAGCGTACGTTTGATCTCCTTCAGCGGTACGGCGCCATACATGGCGTACTCGTTTAGGGGATAGGCATCGAGGTACGCAACGCGCGCGCCCGAGAGCACCATGCCGTAGTGATGCGACTTGTGGCAGTTGCGGTCGAGCAGCACGATGTCGCCCGGCTGGATCAACGCTTGCACGACGATTTTGTTCGCGGTCGAGGTGCCGTTGGTGACGAAGAATGTGTATTTGGAACCGAATGCACGCGCGGCGAGCACCTGCGCAAGCTTCATCGGTCCGGTTGGCTCCAGCAGTGAGTCGAGGCCACCGGACGTGGCCGAGGTCTCGGCCATGAATATACCGAGTCCGTAGAACCGCGCCATATCTCGGATCCAGTGCGATTGCAGGATCGACTTGCCGCGAGAGATAGGCAGCGCGTGGAATACCCCTGTCGGTTGCTGACTGTATTCTCGGAGCGCGGTAAAAAATGGCGTCTGATAGCGGTCTTCGATCGCCTGCAAGATGCTGCAATGCAGCTCGTGATCGTCGTCCTCGCCATAAAACACGCGCTGGAATTTATCGCACAGCTGACCGGCGATGTTCTCCATCGACACATCGGCCACCATGTATAGATCGAGTTCGGGCCGGAGTTGCGCGATCTTGGCGCCGAGCCAGCAACCGCGCTCGCTTTTCGACATACGCTCGAGCACATGTAACGCCGTTTCATTGCCGTCGACCAGCCTGTGCAATATGTCGAGCGTGAATCTCGACTTCACCAAAAAACCGTGGCGGATCACGCAGGCTTGGAGATTGAAGTTGAGCAGCGCCGCGATTAGAGCGTCCTGGTAACTGGGGACGGTTACGATCTCATAAATAAATTTGTCTTCGGGTCGGCGCCGGCGGCGCACACGTGCGCGCAGCGATTCTTCCTGCTGTGCCGACAGGTTATCGACAATCAGCACTTCGAAGTAGGGACGGCGCGCGTCGTCGCCGAGTTGTCGGCGTGTCTCTTCGTCGGCGGCCGTGTCGTTGCCGGCGAAGGGCGGTCCGTCTGGAGCGGAGCGGTAAGTCTGTCCCGATACCGCACGCGCGATCGGTTTCACCGACTCGCTGAACAGGCGAAACTCGCCGTCGCGAAACAGTGTGAGGAGGCGCTCGAACTGGATCCGGCCAGGGAATGACCAATAGCTTTCGATCGGTTCAAGTTGCTGCAGAATCTTCGCGACGTGATGACGCGCCGGTTCGGTGTCGCCGCCGCTGGTCTCGGCGTCGAACAGGTGGTCCGCGTTGTCCGATAGGTGTATCCAATAGTCGTTCCGTGCTTCCCAAACACCGCTGCAAAAATTGATCGAATTATCACGGTGTGATCGGGTGGTATTCAATTTACGGTTCATTTCATTGCCTGTGGCGAAGTTATCGCCATTGTCGGTAGGTGGGTGAATTGTCACGAATCCCACGTCGGTCTCATTGTGCGGCGAGCGTTTCCGGAATTTTCCAGCCGCGCTCTTTGTAGTATTCGAGAGCACCGGGATGAAACGGTGCCGATAGGCCGCGTAGCATCTCCTCCGAGGTGAGATCTTTGAACGCAGTGTGCGCATTGCGCAGTTCGTCCAGATGCTCAAATACAATTTTCACTACGTCGTAGATCATTTGCTCGGACGCATCGGCGCTAGCAACGATGGTGGCCTTTACGGCGTAGGTTTCTGTCGGCTGATCAACGCCCTTATAGGTGCCCGCCGGGATCGTGGTTGTTACGTAATAGGGTTTATCGGCGATGAATTTTTTCAGCGCCCGCGAGTTAATCGGAATCAATGAAATATGAGTCGAGTTTGCGAGCTCTTCGATGGCGGCGTTGGGGTTGCCGACCGTATAGAAAAGCGCATCGATCGTGCGGTCCACAAGGGCGCGGGAAGCGTCGTGTTGTTGCAGGCCCCCGGCCTGGAGGTCGCGTGCTGGGTGGATGCGGTGGATGCGCAGCACGTCTTCGGCGTTGCCGCGATGACCCGAGCCGGGATTGCCGATATTGACGCGCTTGCCCTTGAGATCATCGATGGAGGCAATGCGAGTATCTTTACGACTGATCAGTAGTACTGCCTCCGGGTGCATGCTGAAGACGCTGCGGAGGTTAACGATTGGCTTGCCTTTCCAATCGGCGTTGCCGGTGTAGGATTGCCAGTTGCTATCCGATTGTGCGACCCCGAAGTCCAGCAACCCCTGGTTTACCGCGTTGATATTGAACGCGGAGCCCAGCGCCGGGCGACCGATGCAGTTGTACTTGCCGGCCGAGTGCCGGTTGATCACGTTGCACAGTTGCAACGCGGCCTGATAATAAACACCGGAAGCCGAGCCGCCGCCTATGAGCAAATCCTGAGCGGCTGACGCTGGCACAGATGTTCCTATCATTATTGTTGCTGCCAGAGAAGCGAACGTTTTTTTTAGCAATCGCATTGTTTTTCCTCTCATTGATTCGATCGATCGGATAATCATGGGCGTCATTCCTTCAATCAGAGAGTGGTCCGCCACCGACGACAGCCTTCGCTCGGAGGCACGAGAAAAAGTATGGACACAAATTTATCTCATGGAAAATGACATTTTTTCGATTAATCCATGAGATAAATTCAATGTAGTGAAAGAAACGGCATGGGTATGCCGTCGTACAGCGCGTTTCGAGCAGTTCATCGAAGACTCCTGTAGTAGAGCGCATAAAGTACACCGACGGCGGTGATCTTGAAGTGCCGCCGTCGGTGCAACGAGCTAGAACTTCAAGCGCGTGCCGGCAGTGACGATGGTGATGTCCTCAAACTCAGTGCCTGGCCGATCCAAACGATGGACTTTGGCGCCAGCGTACAGCTCCGCGAACTTGGCGGCCGTATAGACGTAACCGACACCTACCATCTCAGATGTATCGCCGGCGGTGAAATCCTCACCTTTGCCGTAATCCAAGGCGACGGCATGATCGCCCGACTTGTAACCGATCTTCAGGTACCGGAAGTCGGCGTCCTTCGCCGTCGGAGTGGCGTCGTTCTGGACGTTCGATACCGCCAGCGTCACGTTCAGGCCGAACGATGCCAGCCAGGAGAGGGAGCCGCCTTTGGTTGTTTCCGGCGTACCGGCGACGTTGGTATCTTCTTTGGAATAACCGATGGCGGCGGCAAGCGTGCCGGAACCGCCGAGGTTCGAATTGAAAGTAATCGCGGCCTCGTTGATGGTGTCGGTTTTCGTGCCGGTGCTGACCGCGAACTTCAGCAGACCGAACGCCGGCGAATCGTATCGTAGCCGATCGTAGCGGCTTTCGAAGTCTTGTTGATTGATGGCATCGGTGATTTTGGGACCGGTAGTGCCGGTAGATGTCATAAAGGTAATCGAGCCGCCGATATCCGCTACGGCCGCCGATTGCACAACGTTCGTGCCCGAGAGATCGACTTCAGTGCCGCCATCGGCGGCGCCGGCGCCTTGGCCGAGACCGATCCGACCAAAACCACCGCTGAAGTAGGCTTCCAGCACGCGTTCTTTCAGACCCGAATCTGTGGTCTTGCTCGATTGAGTCACGGAACTCGACGAATTGGATAAATATTCGAACTCCAGCGTGACACCGGCCTTCAGGTCGGTCGACAGATCGTCCGAGCCAGTGAAGCGAAATCGGGTACCGCTCATGGCGTTGTCGACATGGTGTGTTTTAGGCGTGACGCCGTCGTCCGCCCACATGATGGCGCGATTGACTTGGCCCGATACTTTCGCCTCTAACGCAGACGCCGTGGGACCGACCGCGTACAACGCCGCACCGATGGTTGCGGTTAGCATCTTCTTATTCATGGACCTTGCTCCTGAGTCGTGATTTATGATGTGGACACCAAAATCCCTAGCCGACTTTCTCGATTTTTTAAACAGGTCGTCCATCGATCGAGATATCAGGCGTGGGCAACGTCCGTTGCCGCTCACGTGGATTCGAAACATGGCGCAGACAGAAAAATCGCCGTCGGCACCGTTATTGAATAGGTCAGTGGTAAAACGCCGGATTGCCGGAGTCGGTGGGGTTCTTTATTACCTTCTCCAACATATCGCTCATAGGCACGTTGAGATTGACGCCCTTCGGCGGAATAGGTGACGTAAACCACTTGGCATATATTTTTTTTATGTCGCCGCTCCTGAACAGTCCAATGATCGCGTCGTCAACGGCCTTCTTGAAGTCAGGATCGTCGCGCCGCAGCATCATGCCGTAAGGCTCGATCGACAGCGGCTGAATCGAGAGCGTGTAGTTCGTCGGATTGGATGTATTGGCGACCAGGCTTGCGAGCAAGATGTCGTCCATAGAGAAAGCGACGGCGCCATCGCTCGCTATCATGGCGAACGACTCGGCATGATCCTTGGCTTCGAGTATTTTCATGCCGTAGCGATAGCGCTCGTTAAACTCGGATAATTGTTTGAGACTGGTCGTGCCAGCGGTCGATACCACGGTCTTGCCTTTGAGATCGAACAGCATTCGTATGCGTGACGATTTCTTCGACAGTAGACGGTTGGCGGCAACGAACGTGGTGACCGAGAAAGCGACGTCTTTTTGGCGATCGAGGTTGTTGGTAGTCGAACCACATTCGAGATCGACCGCGCCTTCTCTCACCAGTGGTATACGAGTCGCCGACGTCACCAGTTTGTATTCCATCTGAAGCGCCGGCCGCTGCAGCTTCGCTTTGAGCGCATCTATCACCCGCGAGCAGATATCGATGGAATAACCGATCGGTTGTTGATTGGCATCGAGGTAGGAAAAGGGTACGGACGACTCGCGATAACCGAGGACAATTTTCCCCGAGCTCGATATTTTTTCGAGCGTATCCGGAAAGGCTGGGGCAGTAACAAGAACCAGCGTAATCGCTACAACACCTAACACCCTATGCTGTGTCATCGTCCACCTTTCAGTGCTTGAGGATCTGGCTCAGGAACAGCTTGGTGCGATCGTGTCGCGGGTTCGAGAAGAAATCCGAAGGCGGGTTTTCTTCGACGATCTGGCCGTGGTCCATGAAGATCACACGGTTAGCGACGGTCTTGGCGAAGCCCATTTCATGGGTGACGCACAACATCGTAATGCCGCTCTGTGCCAGCTCGACCATGACATCCAACACTTCCTTGATCATCTCTGGGTCGAGCGCCGACGTCGGTTCGTCGAATAACATTATTTTGGGGCCCATGCACAAACTGCGCGCAATCGCCACGCGTTGCTGCTGGCCGCCGGACAGTTGGCCGGGATACTTCCGTGCCTGCTCGGGAATACGCACTCGTTCAAGATATTTCATGGCGGCGGCTTCCGCTGTTTTGCGCGGCGTCTTGCGTGCCCACATGGGGGCGAGCACGCAGTTCTCGAGCACAGTGAGGTGCGGGAACAAATTGAAGTGCTGGAACACCATGCCGACTTCAGAACGTACCTTCTCGATATGCTTGAGATCCCCCGTCAGCTCGGTGCCGTCGACGACGATCCGACCCGCCTGATGTTCTTCGAGTCGGTTAATACAGCGGATCATGGTCGACTTGCCCGAGCCGGACGGACCGCAGATGACGATGCGCTCGCCTTTGGTGACCGTGAGGTTGATGTCTTTCAGCACATGAAAATTGCCGTACCACTTCTGTACTCCGCGAAGCTCGACCATCGGTTGGCCGGGATCCTGTGTTTGCGGTAGCGATGCGATAGTCATGACGTCACCTTATGAATCGAAGAAAATGGTCGGGTGGTTAGTGTTCGTGACCGGTACGCAGCCGGCGTTCCAGTCGTTGGCTGTAGCGCGACATGCCGAAGCAGAAGATCCAGTAAATCAGTGCCGCAAAGACATAGCCTTCGATAGCGACATGGCCCCAGGCGACGTCTTTGACGGCGTTCTGTACGGCGCCGAGCAGATCGAACAGGCCGATGATCAGCACCAGACTCGTATCCTTGAATAACGCGATGAAGGTATTGACGATTCCGGGGATCACGAGCTTCAGTGCCTGCGGCAAAATCACCAGCCCCATGGTTTTGAAATAACTCAAACCGAGCGCATCGGCGGCTTCGCGCTGCCCTTTGGGAACTCCCTGTAGACCACCGCGTACGACCTCGGCCATATACGCGGCCTCGAACAGCATCACGCCGATGAGCGCGCGCAGCAGTTTGTCGAAGTTGACACCTTCGGGCAGGAACAGTGGCAGCATCACGGACGACATGAACAGTACCGTGATCAACGGCGCACCACGCCAGAGTTCAATGAAGACGACACACAACGATTTCACCACCGGCATTTTTTTACTGCGTCGCCCCAAGGCGAGTAGTACACCGAGCGGCAGTGCCGCCGCCATGCCGATCGCGGCGATCACCAGCGTCAACATCAGGCCGCCCCATTTATCGGTCGGCACGGGCGCGAGGCCGCAGTGGCCACCGACCAGCAGAACGTAGGCAATGAACAGATAGATCACAGAGAGCAGGGCGCCCAACCAACCTTTCCATCGAAAGCGCTGACTGAGCATCGGTATCATGAGCACTGCTAACAAACCGAATGCCAGATTGACGCGCCACTGTTGCGGACCCGGATAAAAGCCGTACACAAACTGGTTGAGGCGCGTGCCGATAAAAACCCAACAGGCGCCACCGCTGTCGCAGTCGGCGCGCGTGCTGCCGATCCAATCGGCTCGAATGAGGCCCCACTCGATAGCAGGCACGAGCACGATATAGAGCAGATACAGCGCCAGCAGTGTGAGCCCGGTGTTTAGCGGCGACGAGAAAAGATTCCGGCGCACCCAGCCAAGTACGCCGACCGAAGTCATCGGCGGCGGCAAATCAGGATGAAGTTCAAAATGCGTCATGCTTTAGCGTTCCACCAAGGCGATATTCGCGTTGTACCAATTCATGAACAGAGAAATGAGCAAGCTGATCGTCAGGTACACCGCCATGGTCATCGCAATAACTTCGACGGCCTGGCCGGTTTGGTTGAGTACCGTGCCGGTGAACACCGCAAACAGGTCGGGATAACCGATAGCGGCGGCGAGCGTGGAATTCTTGATGAGATTCAGATATTGGCTGGTCAACGGCGGAACGGCGACTCGCAGCGCTTGTGGAATTACGACGAGCCGCAGTGTCCAACTTGGGCGCAGGCCGAGGGCATAGGCGGCCTCGGTCTGCCCGTGAGAAACGGCGAGGATGCCGGCGCGCACGGTCTCGGCGATAAACGTCGCGGTGTAGATGGAGAGCGCCAGCAGCAGCGCGCCGAGTTCGGGGATGACGACCATTCCACCGTCGAAATCAAACGTTCCCATTTTCGGCGCGTCCCAGGATAGCGGCCGGCCGGCGGCGAAGAACGCCAACATCGGTATTCCAATCACCAGCGCCGTCGCCACCAGCAACGAAGGAAACTGCCGACCGGTGCGCTCACGGCGTCGACTCGCCCAGCGCGACACGGCAACAGCTCCTGCTATTGCCAGCGCCGCCGCGCCAAGTACTACCGAGAAGCCATTGGCAAACACCGGCGACGGCAGATAGAGCCCGCGGCGGGTAAGAAAGGTTGAATCGCCGAACTGAATCGGCGTATCGATCTCCGGCAATGTCAGGAAGACGGCGAAGTACCAGAATAGAATCTGGAGCAATAACGGAATATTACGGAAGAGCTCGATATAGATCGCCGCCAGTTTGGCGATCAGCCAATTTTTCGACAGCCGTGCTACACCGATGATCAGTCCCAACAAGCTCGCGAGGACGATGCCGAGAACCGACACCACCAGCGTGTTGAGCAGACCGACAATGAACGTGCGACCATAAGTCGATGTCGACTCGCTGTACTCGACGAATGATTGCGTGATGCCAAAGCCCGCCGGCCGCGATAGGAAGTCGAAACCGGTGGAGATACCACGCGCGTCCATGTTGTGTAACGTATTTAAAACGATGTAGAGCAGTAATCCTGTTACGGCGAAAACAGTGAGTAACTGGAATGCGAGAGCTCGAATGGTAGCGTCATTCCAAAGAGTCCGTTTGGGCGGTAGCCCACGCTTATCGTGAGTTGGCGTCATGTAAAATCGTGACTCGCTATAATTATTAGTTAAATGTTCCCGGCTGGCGTCGCCAGGACGCAAGCCGGTAGCAGTTCAGCTTATTGTTCTTGTCAACGAATCGGTGGTGCGTACTGAATTCCTCCTTTGCTCCATAGCGCATTCAAGCCGCGATCGATCTTGAGCGGGCTCTCTTTACCGACGTTACGCTCGAAGCTCTCGCCGTAGTTCCCCACCTGCTTGATGATCTGGTAGGCCCAGTCGTCGGAAACGCCCAATCCGTGCTTGATTTGTTCAGCGCCCAACAGGCGTTTGATTTCGGGATTGGCGCTGCGCTTCATCTCGTCGACATTTTTTGAGGTGATCCCGAGTTCCTCGGCGTTGAGCATGGCGTACAAACTCCAGCGCACCAGCTTGAACCACTCGTCGTCGCCTTGACGCACGGCCGGCCCCAACGGTTCTTTTGAAATGAGCTCCGGCAACACGACGGCGCTGTCCGGATTGGCGAGTTTGGTGCGCAGCGCATAGAGCCCCGACGCATCGCTGGTTAACACATCGCAGCGGCCGGCTTCGAACGCTTTGATGGTTTCGTCGGCAGTGTCGTATACCACGGGCTTGAATTTCATGGCGTTGGTGCGGAAATAATCGGCGAGGTTGAGCTCCGTCGTCGTGCCCGAAAGCACGCACACCGCCGCGCCGTTCAACTTCTTGGCGGTCTTCACGCCAAGCTTCTTCTTAGCGAGAAATCCTTGACCGTCGTAGTACGTGACACCGGTGAAGCCGATGCCCATATCGGCGTCGCGCGTCTGGGTCCAGGTCGCATTGCGTGACAACACATCGATCTCGCCGGTCGCTAACGCGGTGAACCGTTCCTTCGCCGTGACCGGGGTATATCTGACTTTCTCGGCGTCGCCGAAGACCGCCGCCGCAACAGCGCGGCAGACGTCGACGTCGATGCCCTTCCATTGACCTTTCTCATCGGCAGCGGAGAACCCCGGCAGGCCGGTGTTGACGCCGCACTGTACAGCTCCCTTTTTCTTTACGGCATCCAGTGTCGCTCCAGCGTGTGCTATCGCGGTTACGCCGGAAAATGCCATGGCCGTCATGGCTACCATTACGGTACGCGTGCTCATATTTCCCCCTTTCGTTATCGATCGCATGTTTTCCTCATCATCGTTTTTGTGCGCAAACCCAGTCGGGGCGCGCCGCAGTAAAGCAACTCCCGGGCCAACAATCACAAATCATCATCGCGGGTGCTAATAGCCGACGTGTTTAGTGCATGCAGACATCGACAATCGTTTCGTAAGACCGGAAGTTCCCGCTAAATCGTGGAACGCCCATGGCGACGGACAAACCGTCCCGAAAGGTTTTGAAGTAACGTGAAATAAGAACGGTTGCGGCAATATAATGCCTATCGGCCGAAAAAATGCGCATATTTTTGCCGATTGGTCGGATTGTTCTATTGGTTGGCGGATTTTTTGTAAGCGCGTTTTGCTGAGGCGCTCTACCGTTGTATGTCGCCTTGCAAACAACGCAGAAGGGACTGCGAAGGACCGTGGTTTCCTAATCCCCCTCCCATTTGACAAAGTTATTACTAAGAAACCTCTGATTTATTCATACTTGTAGCGTGCGCCATGCGCACGATTAAGATGATCCGTGCGCGTGGCGCACGCTACGTGACTCGGCACGCGACATCAGTCGTCAAACCGGTGATCGGGTCCTCGTCTCAATAGCGTTGGTGTGCAGTGTTCAGCGATGGGAAATATTTTTCACTTTTAATTTTGGTTGAGAAAGTTGGAATATATTTTGCATCTCGCACCTTTCGCGCTTCAATGCGGTTTCACAAGTCGGCACGATGGAATCATGGAAGAATCACTGCGATTTAATCCGTTCCGTATAGCGGCGATGCGCATCACCGCCGAATCCAGAGCGGTGGAACGGAATTTTCTTAAAGCCGGACGCCGTATCGAGAAGTACACCGGTTACGGCGATCCTCGTGGCCTCGAGTACTTCGAGACCAACGTTCAGGGCCGTTTTATCCTCATCAGGTTATTGGATGATGCCATCTAATAATTATGCTGGACCAACCACTGTCGTCTCCCGGCATTAGCGGGTTTTTCTCCATTGTTGCCGATGGCGCATTTCATCATGTTAGAGCTTTTCACTAGGCATAGAGATATAGAAAAATTGTTCTCAACAAAGCTTAACTTTTCTATCAATGAGAAAGTAACCTCCGGGACGTTTCCATCACAGTTTTTTAGTTGAGCTTGTTCGCCATCATGCGATCAAGGCGTTGTACCAGGGCGAGTTCTATGTCACGGGCCGTCCTAAAGACGTGATCATCTGGGGCGGATTCGTCGCCGATGCCGATAAGTTTGACGCCGCATTCTTCGGCATCTCGCCGCGCGAGGTGCATTGGATGGATCCGCAGCAGCGTTTGGCGGAGGAGGCGACGCAGCGATTTGCCAGCGAGGCAAACAAAATTCGTGAAAGCGTAGGAAAATTATAATGCTCAATCACGGTCCGTCACCTGATGCGCGATATCCTATGGCTGGCGTCGTGCGTACCGGTTTTCTCAAAGCGTTTATCACGCGACCCAATATCATCGTCGGTGATTACACGTACTACGACGATCCGCTCGGTCCCGAGCGTTTCGAGGCCAACGTGCTTTATCACTTCGATTTCATCGGCGACCGGTTGATTATCGGCAAGTTCTGCTCTATCGCCGCCGAGGTGCGCTTCATCATGAACGGCGGCAATCATCCGACGAACTTGTTGACCACGTATCCGTTTCCAATGTTTGGCGGTGGGTGGGAACCGGCGCGGAGCAGGGTCCCGCTCGAACGACCCATCAAGGGCGACACCGTGGTCGGTCACGACGTATGGATGGGTTACGGCGCTATCGTCATGCCGGGCGTGACGATCGGGGACGGCGCCATTGTCGCGACCGCTGCGGTCGTCACCAACGATGTGCCGCCTTATGCCGTGGTCGGGGGTAATCCAGCTCGGGTCATTCGTTATCGTTTCGATCAACCTACGATCGAACGTCTACGCGCTTTACAGTGGTGGAACTGGGACGTGGGGAAAATCACACGCAACCTGCGAGCGATCTGTGGAGCGGACATCGTCGCACTCGAAGGAGCAGACTAACCGTGATCGACCCAACAAATTTCGTCTCGTTGGTGGAGCTTATTCGTCATCGGGCGATAACGGCGCCGACGCATGAGGCGTTGATATTCCTCGACGACGGCGAGCGGGAAACCAGCCGCCTCAGTTACGAAGAACTCGATCGACGTGCCCGCGCGTTTGCGGCGCGACTTCAGGTGGACGGACTAGTTGATCAACGCGTACTGCTGTTATTGCCCTCCGGTCCATCTTATGTCGCGGCTTTTTTGGGGTGCTTGTACGCAAACGCGGTTCCGATTCCTGCTTATCCGCCGCCGAACAATATCCACGCCGAGCGCATCGGACACATTCTCGCCGATTGTGGCGCCAAAGCGGCGGTAGTCGAAGCCACGGCGCAATCGACTATACGAGCCCGATTAGCGCGCTATCTTCCCAGCGGACGCGATTACCCGCTGATTATGATAGACCCGTTGGGCGATTTGTCGGAATCGGCATGGGTTCAGCCCGCGCTGTTTCCCGACGCGCTCGCGTACCTGCAATACACCTCCGGATCGACCATGAACCCGCGCGGTATAAGGGTGACGCACGGCAATCTATGGGCGCATTGCCGCTATTTGCATGCTGGTTGGCAGGCGCATGAGCGCGATGTCTTCGTCACTTGGTTGCCGTTGTACCACGACATGGGATTGATCGGCGCCATCCTTGAGCCGCTTTCCGTCGGTGCCACCATCGTGCTGATGACAGCGATCGCATTCTTACAGAAGCCGTTGCGGTGGTTGTCGGCGATCAGTCGTTATCGAGGCACCATAACGTATGCGCCGAATTTCGCCTACGACCTATGCGCCGCGGCACGCGAAGAGACAGATCGAGAAATATTAGATCTGTCGTCATGGAACATCGCCGTGAACGGCGCCGAACCGGTTCGCGCGTCGACCATCGCCAGC
This sequence comes from Gammaproteobacteria bacterium, assembly GCA_016199745.1. Taxonomy (NCBI): domain Bacteria; kingdom Pseudomonadati; phylum Pseudomonadota; class Gammaproteobacteria; species Gammaproteobacteria bacterium. The sequence continues at coordinate 17,981 of JACQFZ010000043.1, read as the reverse complement.
TTCACGCGTCGTTTCGCATCCTGCGGTTTCCGCCCCGAAGCGATGAATCCCTGTTATGGCCTGGCGGAAGCGACGCTCGGTGTTTCTTATCATCGCCGGTTCAGCGATGTTTCCGTTTACGACGTTGACGCCGCAGCGTTGGAACATCATCGATTCGTGCCTACGTCGAACGCGAATGCACGAACTCGTTCTGTCGTTAGTTGCGGAAAAATATGGCCGGGTCTCGAGGTGACGATCGCGGAACCTAACACGGGTCGTGCCTGTTCCGATGGAGAGGTTGGAGAAATCTGGGTGCGCGGTCCGGCAGTGGCCGCTGGCTATTGGGGACAGCCGGAAAATACCCGGAGCGCGTTTCGGGCATGTCTCGCCGATGGTCAGGGTCCATTTCTACGCACTGGCGATCTCGGCGCATTGCATCAAGGCGAGCTCTACGTCACGGGTCGTCTCAAAGACCTCATCATCGTTCGTGGTCGCAACTATTACCCCCAGGATATCGAGCAGACCGTGTTTCGAGCGCATCCCGCGCTGAAGGTAGGGCACGGCGCGGCGTTTTCAGTGGACGCGCACGATCAGGAAAGACTCGTCATCGTCCAAGAGATTCGCCGCTCGCAACGTAAGCATCTCGATCCGGAAGAAGTCGTGCGTGCCATTCGTGACGCCGTGGCGGAGCAACATGGTATCGACGTCCATGCGGTTCAGTTGCTGAAGCCGGCTACTGTGCCCGTTACATCGAGCGGCAAGATTCAGCGCCAAGCGTGCAAGCAGGATTATCTACGCGGTCGCCGCCAACCGTTGCATGTGTGGTCCAAACCGGTCGCGGCGTTTGCACCGAGCGGCGCTGACGTCGACTGGACGATCGACGTTGGGAATGAACGTCATGCCATTTCTTATGAAGAAGCCGTCGCGTGGATTCGTCACTCGATCGCGCGTCAGAAGAATCTCGACACCGAACGCGACGCCTCGAATATCCCGCTCGACCAGCCGTTTACCCACTTCGGTCTGAACTCATTGGAATTGTCGGCGCTTGCTGCTGAGCTGTCGTCTTGGCGGCGACAGTCGGTGGAGCCGACGTTGTTCTACGATTACCCCAATACGCATGCGCTCGCGCGGCATCTGTCGGGCAATCCGTCCCGTTCGGAACCGACGCTTTCATCGAATCCGGCGCGGCCGACGGAGCCCATCGCGATCGTCGGTATGGCGTGTCGTTTTCCCGGCGCGGACTCCGTCGATGCCTTCTGGCACTTGCTTGAGACCGGTACGGATGCCATTCGCGAAGTTCCCAGCGCGCGCTGGCCGGCGCAAAACTATTATGCCGCCGATACCAACCTACCGGCTGGCAAGATGAACACCCGATGGGGCGGGTTTATCGACGGCATCGATGAGTTCGATCCCGAGTTTTTCGGGATCTCGCCGCGCGAGACGCAGAGCATGGATCCGCAGCAGCGGTTGCTGCTGTCGCTGACGTGGCACGCGCTCGAAGACGCCAATATCCCGATTGAAAACCTAGCCGGCAGCCGCACGGGCGTGTTCATCGGCGTGAGTACGTATGACTACTGGCAGTTGCAACTGCGCCATGGTGTTGGCACCGATGCTTATGCCGGGACCGGAAACTCCCTGAGCATCACGGCCAATCGCATTTCTTATTGCTTCGACCTGAGAGGCCCGAGCTGGGCGGTGAACACGGCTTGTTCGTCGTCGTTGGTTGCGGTTCATCAGGCGCGCGCGAGCTTGCTGGCCGGGGAGAGCGACGTGGCCATCGTCGGCGGAATTAATCTGCTGTTGGTGCCGGAGATCACCGTCGTGCTTTCCCAGGCGAGCATGATGTCACCAGAGGGTCGATGTAAGACCTTCGACGCGAGCGCTAATGGCTACGTACGCGGTGAAGGTTGCGGGGTGCTGATATTGAAGCGGCGTTCAGACGCGATGCGCGACAACGATCGCATTCTCGCGCTGATTGCGGGTTCCGCCGTGAACCAGGACGGAAAAAGCAACGGACTGACCGCTCCAAATGGCGAAGCCCAACAAGCCGTCATTCGCCAAGCGCTCGCGGCGGCGAACGTGGTGCCGCAACAAATCAGCTACATCGAAGCACACGGTACCGGGACGCACCTCGGTGATTCCATCGAAGTTAACGCATTGAAACATGTATACGGTGCTTCGGGATCGTCGCCACTGTGGCTCGGTTCGGTGAAAACGAACATCGGCCATCTGGAGTCCGCCGCCGGTGTCGCCGGGCTGATCAAGACCGTACTGATGCTACGACACAAAGAAATCCCGGCGAATTTACATCTGCAACAGTTAAATCCCTTGATCTCGCTAAGCGGAAGTCGTATGGCGATTCCAACCGTGTTGCAATCATGGAATAGCGAAGGTCCGCGTCTAGCGGGCGTAAGCTCGTTCGGCTTTGGTGGGACCAATGCCCATATCGTCCTTCAGGAGGCGATTGACGATGTGTCGACGAGACAAGTGCACACGGTCTCGTGGCATGTGCTGACGCTGTCGGCTAAAAGCAAAAATGCGTTGCGCGAATCGGCGGCGGCTGCGGCCAAGTATCTGAATGCTAACGTCGGGCGAATTTCCGTTGAGGAATTTTGTTATACCGCCGCGGCACGCCGCACGCATCATGCGTATCGCCTGGCGATGTTACTGCGCTCGCCGAACGAAGCAGCGATTTTGCTGCAGCGCGTGGGACGAGGCGAGAGCGTAGCCGAGGTTCGCACCTCATTCGTTGCGCAGCCCCCTGAAGGGAAGGTGGCATTCTTGTGCACCGGTCAAGGCGCGCAATATTGGCGCATGGCGCAGGGGCTGTACCAAAACCATGCCGGTTTTCGCGCCGTGCTCGACCGCTGCGATGAAATCCTTCGGGATTTAGCGGGTCGGTCGCCGATTGCACACCTTATATATAGTGACGCGGACCAGACCGCGGAACTCGATCAGACGGTTCATGCCCAGCCCGCGTTATTCTCCATTGATTATGCACTCGCTGCGCTCTGGCAAAGTGGCGGCTTGCGACCGGATTATCTCATCGGACACAGCCTCGGCGAATACGTTGCGGCCTGCATCGCTGGGGTGTTTAGCCTAGAGGATGCGCTGAAACTGGTCGTGCACCGTGGCCGTCTCATGCAGGAGCGTGTGCCAGCGGGGGTGATGGTCGCTGTTCGAGGAGCGGCGGCAACGATTTCGAATCTATCGAAGGCGTTCGAGTCGCAACCGCCCGACCGATGCGCTATCGCGGCGCGCAACAGCCCCGAGGACGTTGTGCTTTCCGGCGACGAGGCTGCACTGCACGCGTGGCTCGCACCCTGGATGACCCCAAGCGGTGAATGCAACGTGGTCGTTACGCCGCTGCATGTCAATCGCGCGTTTCATTCGCCACTGATGACACCCATGCTCGATGAGTTCGCACGCGTGGCGCGTGAGATCACGTATTCACCACCGACGATTCACGTGATCTCGAACGTATCCGGAGACATCGCCGGCGGCGAGATCGCTACACCGGATTATTGGGTCAGGCACGTCATGGCGCCGGTGCAATTCGCTCGCGGGTTACGCACGCTCGCCGATGCGGGTTGTCGCGTGTTCGTCGAGGTCGGACCACATCCGGTACTGAGCGCGTTTGGACAGAAGATGACGCCGAACGCGACGTGGTTGCACAGCCTACGGCGCACGCCGGTCGATGTGCGCGATGACGAGGCTGAGTTCCTGACGGGTCTGGCGCAGTGGTACGTGTCCGGAGGAACGATCGACTGGAAGCGTTGGTACCAAGCCCGACAAGGGAATGACTATAAGCCCCCGAAGCCGGTTTCGCTGCCGCATTATCCATTTGAGGTGCATCGTTATTGGTACAAACCGCGTCACGAGTTGGCGTCGTTCGCTGTTTCCAATCTTTCGGACAATCTCCATCCTTTGCTCGGCCGAGGGCTCGATTTGGTCGACCTTCCCGGTAGATATTATTTCCGCAGCCTGCTGACGCAAGAGAATCCCGATTTCGTTTCTCAGCATCGCGTATTTGGAACGCCGGTGTTGCCCGGTGCGGCGATCGTGGAATGGCTGTGTGCCGCGGTCGAGGAGGTTTGTAACACTAGGCCGGCTGGCTGGGTCTTGGAGGGTATCGCCTTCAAGGAAGCGATAACGATACGCGATCAGGACGCGCTGGAGACGCAGACCATCGTCGAAAACGTTGGTAACGAAAGGTTTCATATCCGTTGTTTCGGCCGCGTCGTGAACGGCAACGATTGGAAAGAACGTTTCTGCGCGACGGCATCGGCAGTAGCGCAACTTCCTGTCGTGGAACGATTGACGCCGGCACAAGTGACCCAGCGCTGGTCGGAGTATGCGCTCGATGGATATTACGAGCGCCTATCCGGTTTAGGGTTCGAATTCGGACCGGTCTTCCGCGGTCTCAAACGACTATGGCGGCACGAGCAGGAAGCGCTCGCCTGGATCGAGAGCACGGCAACGGAAAACGATCGATTCGTTTTGCATCCGTGCGTGCTCGATGCCTGCACGCACGCGCTGTTGTCGTTCGCCCTAGAGCGCCAGCAAGATCCGCGAGGAGAGTACGCGCTGCTGCCGGTCGGTACACGCAAACTGACGATCCGTTCCCGTTTGCCGCGCGCGTTTTGGTGCCGAATGATATGGCGCACCGGCGCGACATCTAGTCACTATGAATCCGATTTGACGCTGTTCGATGAAGCAGGGGAAGCGCTCGTCGTTATCGAAGGCATGCAGTTTATCGAAACGCCGCACGCGGTAATTGCCGCTGCGCAAGAGCAGCTACCGAATTTCTATGGCATCGAATGGGTGCCGCTTGCGACACCCAAGGTATCAACGATGTTCACGCGTGCGACGCCGGAACGATGGTTGATAGTCGTCGCGAATGATGAACAGGTGCGTGAGTGGCAGGTGCAATTTGGCAAGTTGGGTAAGGAGGTGATCGCCGCGTACGCAAGTGCGGCATTTTCGCGCATCGGTCCCAGCTCGTTCGTGCTGGATGTTGGTGTGAGCCGCGATTGGCAGCGGCTTTTCGATACATTGCGCGCCGAGGACATCGCTGTTAATGGACTGTTGCTCGATGGCGCTTCGTTTGTCGAGGTGCAGGAAGAAGCGGATGTGGAGCGGGTGTATCGCGTCGCCGAAATCGCGTTTCAATCGTTGCAGCACTTTCTGCGGGTAAGCGCAGTGGATCGGCCGCAGATCGTCATTGTTACCCGCCATGCGCTTCGTATTGCGAACGCGATGAGCGAGAGCGGTTTAGCGCAAAGCCCGCTGACGGGGTTGACCAAAGCCATCATCGTCGAATATCCGCAACTGAAGTGTTTACAAGTCGATTTGGATCCGGCGCGCCGGGACGATTCACTTGAGACGCTGTTGACGGCGGCGGCACAGTTGTCCGGTGTCGGGCAAATCGTACAGCGCGGCGAGCGTTGGTACTCGGCTCAGCTTAAAAAGTTGATGTGTTGTGAAACCACCCACGCGTCGATCGTTCGGCGTGATGCAACCTATCTTATTACCGGCGGTTTGCGCGGTCTCGGTCTGGCGGTCGCGCAGTGGTTGGTGGCGCAAGGGGCACGCTCACTGGTATTGCTGGGTCGCCGCTTACTACCGGATATCGAAACGGAATTGGCGTTATTGCGTGCAGCTGGCGCGCACGTCGAAGCGTTGATGGTCGACGTGAGCGACTTGGCGGGAGTGGCGCGCGTGTTTGCGCACGTTGCGCAAAATTTGCCGCCGTTGCGAGGAATAATTCACGCCGCCGGCATAACGGACGACGCGGTACTGGAGCAACTCGATTGGTCGCGTTTCCGCAGTGTCATGGACGCCAAGGTGCGCGGTGCCTGGAATCTGCACACCATTACAAGCAACACGACTCTCGATTTCTTCGTGTTGTTTTCATCGATGGCGTCGTTGATCGGTTCGCCCGGTCAGGCGAACTACGTTGTCGCCAATTCCTTCCTCGATACGTTAGCCGAGTATCGTCGCGCGTTGGGAATGAAGGCGCTCAGCATTAATTGGGGGCCATGGTCCGATATCGGTATGGCCGCGCGCCGCGGTCTGATAGATCGTTTCGCCGCACAAGGCGTGCGCGGCCTCTCGATGCAAGCCGGACTGCGGGCATTGGCGGCGGCGCTGCATTCCGACGTAGCGCAGATTGGCGTATTCGATGTCGATTGGACACGCGTTGCCGCCGCCACACGCGTTGAGCCGTACGCATTGTTGTCCGAGGTCGGTCGTGTTGATGCAGCATCAGTGCAAGTTGACATCGTTGCCGATCAACCGGTATCCCGGGAGCAACTCGGCAACATGGAACACGGCGCTGCCAAAGCGCATATCCTAAATCGTCTGCTGCACTTAGTAGTAACGATATTGAAATTGAGCAATGCCAGACACGCGGAGTTGGCGCCGGTGTTTGGGCAATGGCGCCTCAATCAGCTGGGCCTGGATTCGTTGATGGCGGTGCAGTTGCGCAATCGTTTGCTGGCGGATCTTGGCGTCGATATCCCGATTCACCTGCTTATCGGCGGATCGACCGGGACCGATGTGGTTGATCTGATTTATCGTCACTGCGTGTTGAACCGGATCACGAGCGCGGTTGCCGTCGAACAGGGTACCGAGAACGAGGAATTTATTCTGTGAGTCTCGATACTCTGCTTAGCGAATTGACGAAGGCTGGCGTGCAGCTGCGTTTAGCCACGGACGACCGGCTCTCGGTAAGCGCGCCCAAAGGCAGCGTCAACGAAACGCTGCGCGCCCATATCGCCGAACACAAGTCGGTGCTGATCGAGTGGTTGAAGCAACATCGCGACGCCGAGTCGATCGACGAGGCGATCCCGTCGATTGTCCCCGATCCCGCGCGATGGTACGAGCCGTTTCTCATGGCGGATTTGCAGGCAAGTTTTCTCGTCGGGCAGAACGAGGACATGGAGTATTACGTGCGCCCGCATTTTTATATCGAGAATGATTTCGCGGAGTTGGACGTCGAGCGCTTCGAAGCGACGTTGAACGCGGTGCTATATCAGCAGCGGCACAATCTTCCGCTGCTGCGGCCGGATTTGCAGCTACAAGTGCCGCTCGTATGGCAGCCGTTGAAGCTCAAGGTCGACGATCTGCGCCATCTCACCGCTGACGAAGCGCAGACGGCATTGCTGAAGACGCGCGACGCGATGTCGCGCGAAATCCTGCCGCTCGATCGCTGGCCGTCGGAGGATTTTCGCGTCAGCCGCTACGCCGGCGCGCGCGTGCGGTTGCATATCAATCACAATAATTTTTTCGGTGACGGTTACGGCACGATGAAATTGTTCGCGACGATAATGGAATGTTATCGCCGCCCGCGGCCGTTGCCGGAATTGAGCCTGGCATTCCGCGATTGTGTGTTGGCGTTGGCGCGACTCGAGGCATCGCTGCTCGGTCAGGCATCGCGGCGCTATTGGGAGGAGCGCCTCGCCGCGCTACCGGGTCCGCCATCGATACCGCTCGCCGCCGGTCACGTTGCACGCCGGCGATCTTTTTTGAGTTGCCGCAAGCTCAGGTTGCCGGCGTCGCAGTGGGCGCGGTTCAAACAGTTTGCCTATCGATTCGGCATCACGCCGAGTAACGCGTTGACGGCGGTGTACGCCGAAATTATCTCGAGTTGGAGTGGATCGCGCCATTTCCTGTTCAACCACATGGTGACGCATCGTTTTCCGATGCATCCGCAGATCATGGAGGTTTACGGCAACTTCGCGTCACTCTATCCGCTGGAAGTCGATTGGCGCGCACACGAGACGTTTCACCAGCGGGCACAGCGCCTGCAGACGCGACTCACGACCGATATGCGGCATCTGTATTGGAGCGGCATGAAGGTGTTGCAGGCGCTCAATCAAGCGCAGAAGACGCCAGGACGCGCGCCGTGTCCGTTCGTGGTCGGCAGCGGATTATTCATCAAGGAGTGGGAGGAATTTTATTTCAGTTGCCTCGAGACGTCGCAGGTGCTGCTGGATTATCAGTTCTGGGAGGTTCCGGACGGATCGTTGCTGGTCAGTTGGGATGCGATCGAAGCGTGTTTCCCGTCTGGGTTGATCGACGCGATGCAGCACGGTTACGAAACGCTGCTCGCAAAACTCGCCGACGACGAAGCGGCGTGGCGGCGGTCATCGTTCGATCTGCTGCCGAGCGCGCAGCGCGACCAGCGCGCCCGGATCAACGAGACCTCGTACCCGCTCTACGAGGCATTGTTGACACAAGGACTCTCGACCAGCGCCGATGGTTTCCCCGAGAGACCGGCAGTCATCACCGATGAGCGCACGCTGACGTACGCCGAGCTATACGCCGCCGCCAACCGTCTCGCCCAATGTTTGAAGCAAGCAGGCGCACAACCGGGCGAGCGCATTGCCATTTTGCTCGAAAAGGGCAGCGAGCAAGCGGTGGCGGTTTTCGGCATCCTCGCCGTCGGCGCGGCCTATGTGCCGATCGATCCGCACTGGCCGGCGGAGCGTGTGCACTTCGTGTTGAAGAACATCGACGCGCGCGCGGTAGTGACGAGTCGGCGTTTGCAAACCGTTTCCGTCATCCTTGATTCTTTTCCCACGGCGAGAGGCGGGAGTGAGGAGGGCCATCGTGACGTTCGAGCCGTCTACGTCGACGATATCGAGCGCTCGCCATTCGCTGACGCGCCGCTTCTAGCGACGCGGCGAGCAACCGACCTGGCCTACATCATCTACACGTCCGGCTCCACCGGCGTGCCCAAGGGTGTGATGATCGACCACGGTGGTGCGCTCAATACCGTGCTCGACATCAATCGTCGTTTCGGTGTGACGAAGGACGACGTGATATTCGGCGTCTCCTCGCTCTGCTTCGATCTCTCCGTCTACGATCTTTTCGGTGCCGCCGCCGCAGGTGCCACGCTCGTGCTGCCATCCACCACGCCTGAACCGGAGCCTGCCAGGTGGATCGATTCGATCCAGCAACACGCAGTGACGGTGTGGAACTCCGTGCCGGCGTTAATGCAACTGCTGGTCGACGCCGCGGCGATTGTCGGGGCGCAATTACCGTCGTTGCGACTCGTTATGTTGAGCGGCGACTGGATCCCGGTCGCGTTGCCGGCGCAGATCAAACGCGTCGCGCCGAACGCGCGTATCGTGAGCTTGGGCGGCGCCACCGAGGCGTCGATCTGGTCGATTTATTATCCGATCGAGCACGTCGATTCCTCCTGGGTCAGCATTCCCTACGGTAAACCGTTGGCCAACCAGACCTGGCATGTCTTGGACGAGAACGGCGAGGATGCACCAATTTGGGCGCCTGGATACCTATATATAGGTGGCCGCGGTCTGGCCCTGGGATATTGGGGTGACCCGCAAAAAACCGACGCTGTTTTCGTGCCCCACCCGCGCACCGGCGAACGGCTCTACCGCACGGGTGACCTCGGTCGCTATCTGCCGGACGGCAACATCGAATTCCTCGGCCGTGCTGATTTGCAGGTGAAGATTCAGGGTTATCGCGTTGAGCTTGGGGAGATCGAAGCGGTATTGGTTCAGCATTCCCAAGTACAGGCGGCGGCGGTCATCGTTAGCGTCACGCCGGTGGGAAAGCAGCTCGTTGCCTTCGTTGTTGCCGACGCCGGTTCTCGCGCGAGTCTTTCGCTGCACGCTCTTCCCGCCAGGGAAAACGCGATTCCTTCTGGAGCATGGGTAGAGATGAAGGACGCGTTGCAACGTTATCTCCGCACGAAGCTCCCCGCCTACATGCTGCCGTCACACATCGTGCCGTTGGCGCAGTTGCCACTGACGGCGAACGGAAAAGTGGATCGCGCGGCGCTCGCTAAACTCGGACCCGCTGGACAGGCGAAGCGCGAATTCGTTGCGCCGCGCAACGACACCGAACGGAAACTCGCTGCGATTTGGCAAGAGGTGCTCGCGGTCAAGCCTGTCGGCGTACACGACGACTTCTTCGACCTCGGCGGCCAGTCGTTCGCCGCCGTGCGCGTGATGACGCGCATCGAACAGGAATGCGGGCGACGTTTGCCGTTGGGCCTGTTGCTCGAGGACGGAACCATCGAGACGCTTGCGCGCAGATTGCAAAAGCAAGCGACCTGGTCGCCGCTGGTGCCGCTGCGCACGACGGGCGAGGGCGCGCCGTGCTTTTTCGTGCACCCAGCCGGCGGCAACGTGCTGTGTTATCGGGGGTTGGCACAGAAGCTCGATCGACCGTTCTACGGCCTGCAAGCGCCCGGGCTTTTCGGCGAACAGCCGCCGCTCGAGAGCATCGAACAGATGGCGGCGTTGTATCTGGCGGCGATACGAAAGCGGCGGCCGCGAGGTCCGTATCTGCTTGGCGGTTGGTCGAGTGGCGGCGCGATTGCTTTCGAGATGGCGCGTCAGCTCGAAAGCACCGGCGAAGAGGTGGAGCGTGTGGTGATGATCGACGCCGCCGCACCGATGCAAGATGGGCCGGTCGACAATGTCACCTTGTTGCGCTGGTTCCTCGAAGATTTCGACGTTGGCATCGACGTGAGCTGCCTACGACGCGAAGACGTCGAGGTAGAACCCGAGCGAGCGCTGGTACTAGCACTCGACCTCATGCGCGCGCATCGATCCATTCACGCCAATCTCGATTCGCAGCAGCTGGTGTACATGCTGGCGATTTTTACGCGCACGGTTCGCGCCGCGCGTCGTTACCGGCCCACGCCCATCACCGCCGACATCAGCGTGTTGCGCGCCGCCGATGGCAGCGTCGGTGAGTTTTCCGATCATCCGAGCTTGACGGCGGAAGACTGGGGCTGGTTGGGTTTTACGTCAGGGGCGGTGCATTGCGCGCGCGTACCGGGCACGCACTACACCGTGTTGAGTGAGAGCAACGTCGATACCGTCGCCGCCGTCGTACGATCACACCTCGAACGAAAACGGTTTCCGCAGGCGATCGACTGTGGCTAGGGAAGCCCTGAATAATTCACGTCGCGTGCGCTATGCGCACGGATCATCTTAATCGTGCGCATGGCGCACGCTACAAGTATGAATACATCTGAGGTTCCCTAGGTCAATAGCGAGGCGCAACACCATGAAGGATACCGAGCACGAGTCTACTGAAAAACTTATCGCACAAGGCTGGACCATGATGTTCCTGGCGGTCCTGTCGATATTTCTTACGGAAATAATGATGATCGTTGCCGCGATAGATTTGACGCCATGGCAACTGCTGTTGTTGAAGAAGAAATTTTTCGATATGCGCGGCCCACTGGCGCTGCTGTTGGCATTGTATGTTTTCGCACCCATGTTGGCCCTCACCGTGAAAGGGTACTGGTTTCGGTGGGCGGCAGTGGGACTGACCGTTGGTTTCACGCTGATTGTCGGCGCGCACAACGTCAGGCACCTGTTACTCGGAGATAAACCGCTCGTGCTCTACTTGCCGGATTTTGCGCATCATGCGCTCGGAGTCTGGGTAACACTGATCGCGATACGTTGGGCCAGGGAGCCGCGATCCGGGTTCGACATCGATGCCAATGTCGTCGGCACATCGGCGGTCTGATCATCGTCCGTCAGAGCGCCGCCGCGAGTGCTGCAACGCTGGTGCTCGCGTAACGAAAATGAACTGGTCATCGGATTGAATCAATGATGGAACAATTTCTTACGGAACTGAACCAGCTGGGTGTGAAACTTCGCCTGGAACGGGACGAGTTGCGCATCCAGGCGCCCGTGGGTGTGTTGAACGACGAACTGCGTCATGCGTTGCAGTTGCACAAGTCCGAGCTTCTGGAATTGTTGCGCGCACAGACGTCGGACGCGGAAGAGGCGTCGGGCGCATGGACTCCCGACGCCGCCAATCGCTTTCAACCATTTCCGCTCACCGATCTACAGCACGCCTATTGGCTCGGGCGCGATGGTGCGATCGAAATGGGCGATGTCGCGACACATTTCTATGTCGAGTTCGATTGCGCCGCGCTGGATATCGAGCGCCTCAACGATGCGTTGTGCCGCGTGATCGAGCGCCACGACATGCTGCGCGCGGTAGTCGACAGTACCGGCCTGCAGCGTGTGTTGCCCGAGGTGCCGCGCTATCGGATCGAGGTCGGCGATCAGCGTCGAGCCATATCTGCGCACATCGAACAGGCGACCGTGGCAGTGCGCGCGGCGCTGTCGCACCAAGTTTTTCGACCGGATCGTTGGCCGCTGTTCGAGATCCGCGCGACCCTGTTGCCGGACGAGCGCGTGCGTTTGCATCTCAGTGTCGATCTCCTGATGCTTGACGTGTGGAGCCTATCGTTGTTTCTGCGCGAATGGCATCAGTTTTATGAACAACCGCGGTATCAGCCGCCGGCGCTTGAGTTTTCGTTTCGCGATTACGTGTTGGCGGAGCAGGTGCTGCACGACTCGGCGGCGTATCGCCGCGCGCAGAATTACTGGATGGCGCGCATCGACTCGCTTCCGCCCGCGCCGGCGCTGCCGTTGCGCACCGATCCCGCCGCGCGCCGATCGCCGCGCTTTCACCGGCATGAACGGCTGCTCGATAAGACGCGCTGGAATACGCTCAAGGTCGAGGCGCGGGCGCGTGGGCTCACGCCGTCGAATTTGGTGATGGCGCTATACGCGGAAGTGCTAGCGCGTTGGAGTCAGAGTGCGCATTTCACGCTGAACGTCACGAGCGGGCTGCGCCGGCAGCTGCATCCCGACGTGAACCGCGTGCTTGGCGAGTTCACGTCGACGCTGATGCTGGAGGTGGACCGGCGCGACCCGCGACTGACGTTCGTCGAATTCGCGCAACGCTTACAGCAGCAGTTTCTGACCGACCTCGATTACGCTCAGCTGAGTGGCGTGACCGTCATGCGCGAATGGGCCAGACGTAACGGCGCGCCGTTGCAAGCGACGCTGCCGGTGGTCTACACCAGCGGACTGATCTGGAGCGACGCCGACGCGATTACCGACACCGAGCAGTTCGGGCGCATGGGTTATAACATCAGCCAGGCATCGCAGGTGTGGCTCGATCACGATGTGTTGGAACAGCGCGATGGTCTGTTACTGATCTGGGACGTGGCCGATGCCGTGTTCGACGATGGCGTGCCGGAGGCGATGTTCGCGGCTTACAATCGCGCGCTCGAGCGGCTGTGCGCGGATGCGTCGGCTTGGCAGTGCCGCGATATCGTCGAGTTGCCCGAGGACATGCAACTTCGGCGCGCGCCGATCGATCGGATATCGGCGGCGCTGCCGTCGCAACGCTTGCAGGGAGAATTTGTCGCGCGCGCACGCGCTGCGCCGCAGACGCCGGCCATTTTTTCGCCCACGCGCACCATGACGTACGGCGAGTTGCTCGGCGAAAGCGTTGCCGTCGCCGATTGGTTGATGCGCCACGGTCTGCGCGCCGACCGACCGGTCGCGGTGTTGATGCGCAAAGGTTGGGAGCAGCTGGTCGCGGTATACGGCGTGCTGCTCGCTGGTGGCGCGTATTTACCGATCGATGCCGATTTGCCGGCGCGGCGCCAGCAAGAGCTGCTGCGCCTCGGCGGCATCGCGCAGTTGCTGACGCAGCCGGGAGTGGTCCCGGTAGCGATCGCGGCAGGTTGCGACGTGCTCGAGATCGATGGCAGCCGCCGTGGCGAGTTCGACACCGCGCATCGGCGCTCGCTCGAGGGCGCGCTCGATGGGCTGGCATATGTCATTTTTACGTCCGGCACGACCGGCGTTCCCAAAGGGGTGATGATCGAACATCGCGCGGCGATGAACACGATCGAGCAGGTGAATCGTTTGCTCGGCGTCTCGGCGCAGGATCGTGTGTTGTCGGTGTCGTCGCTCAGTTTCGATCTTTCGGTGTACGACAGCTTCGGTCCGCTCGCCGCCGGCGGTGCACTCGTGTTGCCCGATGCGCGCAAGGCGCATGATCCGTTTCATTGGTGCGCGCTAATTGCGCAGTCGCGCGTAACGTTGTGGAATTCCACGCCGCAACTTATGCGTATGCTGATCGACAGCTTCCACGACGACGGACGCGAGATGACGGCGCTGCGTGCCGTGTTGCTGAGCGGCGATTTCATTCCGCTCGATCTGCCGCAGCGGATTCGCGCGCGCTATTCCGATGCAACGCTGATTGCGCTCGGTGGCGCAACCGAGGCGTCGATCTGGTCGAATTATTTTCCGATCGAGACCGTCTCGCCCGACTGGGCCAGTATTCCGTACGGCAAACCGTTGCCGAATCAGACGCTCTGGGTGTACGACGCGGCGCTGCGGCCGTGTCCTGATCATGTTACAGGTCGGATTTTCATCGGCGGCGCCGGATTGGCGCGCGGGTATTGGTGCGACGACGAAGCCACCGCCGCGCGTTTCATCGTGCATCCGCAAACGGGGGAGCGCCTGTACGACACCGGCGATTTGGGACGTTACGCGGCTGATGGCAACGTTATCATCGTCGGGCGCAACGATCGTCGGGTAAAAATACGCGGACATCGCGTGGAGCTGGGCGAGATCGAAGCAGTGTTGCGCCAGCATCCGCAGGTGAAGCAGTGTGTCGTTGTGTTCGATGCCGAGCGAGCTGGGACGCGCCAGCTGACGGCGTACATCGAAACGACCGAAACCGGACTGGATGTGCAAGCGCTGAAGGATTATCTGTCGCGGCGCTTGCCGGAGTACATGGTGCCCCGTGCGATGGTGGCGCTCGAACGCCTGCCGATAACCGGCAACGGCAAGATCGATTACCGTGCGTTGCCGCCGGTCGAGGAGCCGGACAGCGCGACGCGCGCATGCGTGGCACCGCGCGACGAGGCGGAGCGCGCGATTCTCGCGATATGGTCGCGCGTCATCGGCGGGGTTGAAATCGGCGTGACCGATAATTTCTTCGAGTTCGGCGGCGATTCCATTCAGGCCACGCAGTTGGTGCGAGAGATCAACGCGGCGCTGCCGTCGTTCCGACTCGAGATGCATGAGTTATTCGAGAACGTCACGATCGAATCGTTGGCAGCGTTACATCGGCGTCGTGGTACACCGATACCGGGTGACGCGTCGCCAACGGTAGAGATAGCGTCGATCGATCGTGACACTATGCTGGCGGACATCGCTACGGCGATTACACGTGTCGCTGCGCTTGATGGTAGCGCTGCACGCCGCCCACCATCTGCGCCGCAAAACATTTTGTTGACCGGTGGGACCGGCTGGATCGGCGCGCACGTGTTGGCCGAGTTGTTGGCACGCACGCGGGCGAAAATTTACTGCCTGGTTCGGACACGCGACGCCGCCGAGGGTGCCGCACGTTTGTTCGACATGATGCAGCAGTGCGGTATTGAGGTCGATCAATCGTGGCGAGATCGTGTGCAACCGGTGTGTGGTGACTTGGCGGAGCCGCAATGGGGACTGCAACCACCGACGTGGCGCGATCTCTGCGACTCCGTCGATTCCATCTACCATTTGGGCGCCTCGCTCAACGTGCTTGCCCATTACACCGCTCATCGAAAAACCAACGTGAGCTCCGCAGTGTGGGCGTTGCAGCTCGCGACCGAACGATGGACTAAGCCGGTCTTTTTCGTTTCGCCGATGACCGTATGCCGGCGCCATAGAAACGGTGAGCTGGTGATCTTGCACGAGGAGCGCGCACATACCGATTCGGAAGGATTGCTCACTGGCTATGCGCAATCCAAGTGGGCTGCTGAGCAGGTATTCCTTACCGCGGTGGAGCGAGGACTGCCCGTAAAGATTTATCGAAGCTCGCATGCGTTGCCGTCGGCGCGTAGCGGCCGGGTAAAACCCAACGACACCTACGTGAATGTGTTGCGTGCCGCGTGTGCCGCCGGTTCGGTGCCCGATTGGAGCGATTCGCTGTTCTACGGCGTTCCGGTGGATGTCTTGGCGTATCTAGTGGTCGAGAACTCACTCATTAGCGACGACTACCGTGGACTTGTCCATATCGATAATCACAATCCGCTTAGCGTTACGTCGATTCTGGAAATTCTTTTAGCCGACAAGGAGCTTGTATCTCGCATCTCAATCGCGGAATGGAAGTCGAAGTGCCGGGAAGTTGCCGCCCGATTGTCGTGGGAGGGCGCAAGGTTTGCTTCTATGCTGTTTGCGGACCGGTCATTGGGCGCGGCGGTGGAGCATATGTTTCATGCGCATCCGCTCGATACCGGGTACTTCGATCGCTGCGGCCAGGCGAGCAAACTCGCTAACCTGACGCCGCCGGAATATTGGCTCCGTCTTCGGCGTAGTCTGCATGGCTAATCAAAACATATGACGGCCTCTGTCGACGACATTGACTTTCTTATCGTCGGTGCCGGCTCCGCGGGAGCGGTTCTCGCCAGTCGTTTGAGCGAGGATCGCGAACGACGCGTGTTGTTGGTGGAATCGGGTCCGGACCAGCCGGTGACGACGGAGATGCTGCAGGCGATGCGCGATGCGAATCAGCCGGCGGTAGCGCCCGGCCTGAACTGGAATATACGTGCGTCGATCAAGGGCGCTGCGACCGCGCAGGCGTCGCACGGACTGCGTGGTAGCAGCGGCGTTTTCGGGTATAACCCAGGAAGGGTGGTCGGTGGATCGTCGGCGGTCAATGCCGCCCAGGCATTGCGCGGGACACCACAGGATTACGATCAGTGGGCGGCCGAATGCGGCGTACAGTGGGGGTGGGAAAATTGCTTACGCTATTTCCGGGCGCTGGAGGATGACCTGTTGGGCCCGGACGATCTGCATGGGCGCGGCGGACCGATACCGATACGGCGCGAACGCAAGGACGAACTGCGGCCGTTGCAAGCAGCGCTGATGGCGTCGTGTATCGCGCACGGTTTTCCCGAGACGTCGGATCTCAACAATCCACAGACCCCCGGCGTCGGCATTATTCCGAGGAATGTCGTCGATGGGGTACGGATGTCGACGGCGTTGACGTATCTCGAAGCGGCACGCCGCCGCTCGAATCTGACGCTGCTCGCCGACACGCATGTCCATCGGATTCTTTGGTCCGGTAGGTACACCTGCGGCGGTGTCGAGGCTGACGTCGCCGGAACCCCACGACGTTTGTTGGCGCGCAATGTGATTCTCTGCGCCGGTGCCGTCGGCACGCCGGCGATACTGATGCGCTCCGGTATCGGCGATCCGGCGGCGCTTGCACCCCTGGGCATCGAGGTCAGACAGGCGTTACCCGGCGTTGGCTCGGGGCTCATGGATCATCCCGCGGTCGGCATTTGGGGTGTGCCGAAGCCGGATGTTTGCATCCCGGGCGAGCCGTCGCGGCAGACGCTGCTGCGCTACTCCTCTCGCCGGACGCATTATGCGGATGACATGGAGATCTGCGTACTGGCGAGCATGAACGCGCATGCGTTATTGCCGCAATTGCGCGCAATCTCGGAGGCGCCGACGATCGTCGGCGCGCTCGTCACTCTCATGAAGCCAAGTTCTCGCGGCGTGGTTCGTCTCACCTCGGCGGACCCGCGGGCGTCGCCACAGGTCGCGCTCAATTGCCTCGGCGAGCCGAGCGATGTCGCGCCGCTCAAGGAAGGGGTACGACTGGCGTGGCAGCTGTTGCAGCATGGCGAGCTTTGTTCCCGCTTCGATCGGGTACTTGCATGGACCGACGGCATGATTAACTCCGACGTCGCGCTGCAACAGGCAGTCGCGACCCTCGTGCGACCGAGCGCGCACCTATGCGGCTCGGCAAAGATGGGCCGCTCTCCCGATGACGGCGCCGTGGTTGACGCAAGCGGGCGGGTTTATGGCGTAGATAACCTGTGGGTGGCGGATGCGTCGATCATGCCGACGATCCCGAGCGCACCGACGAATCTTACGTGCATCATGATCGGGGAGAAGATTGCGTCCCAGCTGTGCCGACATCCGCCCGGATGTTGAGATAATCCGCCGAGATATTCACCATGCTTAATCTCAACCTTAAAAGTTATTGAGGATCAGTAGTGTCCGGACGTTAATCGAATAAAGTCAGCTGATTAGCCGCAAGCGCCTGGATGTCATCCGTGATGATGTTATTAAGTAGCTGATCCAATGGCATTCGCTCGAACAAGGTCAGACTCAAGATCTGTAGCATTTCAT